>CAMDBQ010000105.1 GCA_945889365.1 Legionella genomosp. 1
GTTTTTTTATATTTTGGAACCTTGATTCCCAGCTTGCCAAGTCGCTTGCTCAAACAACTAAAATCAGCGCAGACAAGCGGTAAACGATATACTTGTCGTATTTCATGACAGGTTAGAATTGCAAAATCGCTGAAACGTTTTGGTGTACCGCTTCCATCATAAACCCTATCCTTTTCATACCAGAATGATATGGCCTCTTCCGATAGCTAAACATCAATCTGTTTGTTTTATGAGCCAGGAAACAAAGCCTGCCTTAACTACAGCATAACTCCCAAAACAGGAGAAGGGAGCAGATCGTGCTAACTGATTAACTTCGGTGCCAATTTAGATGGGACAGCCCTGGCAGGTTTGAACGGTTATTTGATTTTAGGCGGTGATATCGCCTCGGCGTTTAAAGACGGCATCCATTTCAACCAGACTTTCGAGTAGCTCTTTCATTTTAGCTAGTGGCCAACTATTGGGGCCATCGCTTAGGGCTTTATCAGGATTAGGATGTGTTTCCATGAAAATTCCGGCTATTCCTGCAGCTACTGCAGCACGAGCTAGCGTGGGGATGAATTCGCGCTGGCCGCCAGATACAGTGCCTTGTCCGCCGGGTAATTGTACGGAATGGGTTGCATCATAGACTACAGGGCAGCCTGTATCGCGCATGATTTTTAGTGAGCGCATGTCTGAAACTAAATTGTTATAACCAAAACTTGCACCGCGTTCACAGACCATGATTTGCTCATTGCCCGTTGCTCGTGCTTTAGCTACGACATTAGCCATGTCCCAAGGGGCTAAAAATTGGCCTTTTTTAATGTTTACGGGTTTCTTCATCGCGGCGACGCTTTGAATAAAATTGGTTTGACGGCATAAAAACGCAGGCGTTTGCAGAACGTCGACCACGCTGGCGACTTCTAATAAAGGGGTGTCTTCGTGAACGTCGGTTAATACCGGTACGCCGATTTGTTTTTTAACTTTCTCAAGAATCATCAAGCCTTTTTCAAATCCAGGGCCTCGATAACTTTCAGCTGATGAACGGTTGGCTTTGTCAAAAGATGACTTGTAAATAAACGGCAGAGACAGTTGCGCGCACATTTCCTTTAAGTAGCCTGCGGTTTCTATGGCCAGCTCTTCACTTTCAATTACGCATGGGCCTGCTATTAAAAACAAAGGCGAATCGATGCCTACATCAAAACCACATAATTTCATGCTTGTTCCTTTTTATAATGATATTCACGTGCTGCGAACACAAAGTGTTTAAACAAGGGATGACAATCTCTGGGTGTAGAGTTAAATTCAGGATGGAATTGACTGGCGATAAACCAGGGATGATCGGCTAGCTCAATCATTTCAACCAAAGTGCCATCTGCAGAGCGCCCGGAAATGATAAGCCCATGTTCAACCAAGGTGTCTAAAAAGGTATTATTCACTTCGTTGCGATGGCGGTGACGTTCTATAATTTCAGGTTTCCCATACACCTTCAATGACAATGTGTCGGCTTCCAATTTACACAATTGCGCGCCAAGCCGCATTGTGCCGCCCAAATCGCTGTGTTCATCACGCAGATTAATCCTGCCATCACCCTCCATCCACTCACTGATTAAACCAACGACCGGGTAAGGCGTTTCTTTATCAAATTCGGTAGAATTGGCGTTTTTCAGACCCGCTACGTTGCGTGCAAATTCGATAACCGCAGTTTGCAAACCTAAACATATCCCCAAGAAGGGTACTTTATTTTCCCGTGCATACTGAATCGAACTGATCTTGCCCTCGATACCTCGTTCACCAAATCCACCTGGAATTAGGATGGCATCAACATTTTCCAGCAAGGTTGTGCCATGTGTTTCAATCAAGTTGGCATCAATGTAGACGATTTCTACACGCGTTTGCGTATGAATGCCGGCATGAGTCAATGCTTCGTTAATTGATTTATATGCGTCACTCAGATCGGTATATTTACCAACGACAGCAACTTTTACCGTCATGGTTTTAACCGCTTGCGCATCAACCACCGCTTGCCACTCGGACAAATCAGCTGGCTTTAGATTCAAGGCTAGTTTTTTAACCACAATTTCATCCAACCCTTGCTCATGTAAAATCATGGGGATTTGATAAATACTTTTTGCATCTTGCAGGGAGATCACCCCTTCTTTTTCGACATTGGTAAACAAGGCAATTTTAGCACGGTCATGTTCTGTCAGTGGCTTTTCAGAGCGACAAATTAAAATATCAGGCTGAATCCCGATTGAACGCAATTCTTTGACCGAATGTTGCGTGGGTTTGGTTTTGGTTTCACCCGAAGTTGCGATGTAAGGCACCAACGTTAGGTGAATAAATAACGTACGTTGAGCGCCTAATTCAATGCGCATTTGACGAATGGCTTCAAGGAATGGCAAGGACTCAATGTCGCCCACCGTTCCGCCAATTTCGACCATCGCCACATCAAAACCTTCCGCTCCGAGTTTAATGCAGCGCTTGATTTCATTGGTGATGTGAGGAATGACTTGCACTGTGCCGCCTAGATAATCCCCGCGACGTTCTTTTTTAATCACGTTATCGTAGATTTTTCCGGACGTAAAATTATTCAGCTTAGTCATGGTAGTACGGACAAAACGCTCGTAGTGGCCTAAGTCAAGATCGGTTTCTGCGCCGTCATTCGTTACAAACACTTCTCCGTGTTGAAACGGGCTCATGGTTCCTGGATCAACATTAATGTACGGATCAAGTTTGATAAGCGTTACCTTGAGGCCGCGAGCCTCCAGGATGGCTGCGAGTGATGCGGCAGTAATGCCCTTGCCCAGAGATGAAACCACCCCACCCGTGATGAATATATATTTTGTCATGGATAATCCTAACATTGTTGTAAGATACTGTGCATTGCCAACGCGCAATCCACCGCATCAACACCTTTATGGCCGTGCTTTCCGCCTAAACGATCCCAAGCTTGCTCTTCATTTTCTGTTGTTAACACTCCAAAAATCACAGGCGTTTCATATTCCAGTGTCACGCGTTGGCAACCGTCACTCACTTGCTGACACACATAATCATAATGTGTGGTTTCACCGCGAATCACAGCGCCCAGAGCTATTATAGCAGCATATTGGTTTTTCTTGGCCAATTTCTTGGCAATTAATGGAATTTCTACAGCACCAGGGACTTCTACCAAGGTAATGTCTTTTGCATTAAAACCTTTGGCTTTTAACCGCTGCATCGCTCCCGTCATCAGCGCATTTGCAATCTTATGATTAAACTGGCTAACAATAATCGCGATAGGGAATGATTCATGATTAGAATCCGTGATTGCTTTAATGTGTTTCACTATTTCGTCTCCAGAGTGAGAGTCATCCGAGCCGCGACCGCTAGGGAATGTTCTCCGAGGTTCAGGTTCAGGGAGCACTAGCTGCCCGGATGATCACAAAAATCATTTCTACATGCCTACTTGATCACCAAAAAATGCCCTAACTTTTCCTGCTTGGTCTTTAAATACGTTTGATTATCCGGCGTAGCGGGCACCAGTAGCGGTATGCGTTCGATGACCGCAATACCGTATTGGGTCATGGCTTCTACTTTATGCGGATTATTGGTTAACAGCCTGACTGCATTAACCTGCATGTGTTTCAATATTTGAAACGCAACACCATAATTGCGGCTATCAACAGGCAAGCCTAATTCTACATTCGCATCTACCGTATCATAACCTTCTTCTTGTAGCGCATAAGCCTTTAATTTATTGGTTAACCCAATACCACGCCCTTCTTGCCTTAAATAGATTAAAACACCACCTTCTGCGGCTATCAATGCCAAAGATTGCTCCAGTTGTGAACCACAATCACATTTGCAGGATCCAAACACATCACCGGTAATGCATTCAGAATGAATACGAACCAACGGCACTTGGTTTTTTACAGCTGTTGGTTTAGACAAGGAAAAATGTTCCGCGTTATCCAGTTGATTGGCAAACAAGGTCATGGTAAATTCACCATGCTTTTGCAGTGGCAGGCGTGTTATTGCCGTAGCTTCAACCAAGCATTCATGACGAATACGGTATTCAATCAAATCATTGATGGTCGCGATTGAAATCCCGTGTTCGCTTGCAAATTCGACTAATTGATCGCGGCGACTCATGGTGCCATCTTCATTAATGATTTCACAAATGGCGGCAGCTGGCGTTAATCCTGCAAGACGCACTAAATCAACGCTGCCTTCAGTCTGTCCTGCTCGTTTCAAAACACCACCAGAACGTGCTCGCAATGGAAAAATGTGCCCTGGAGAAATAATATCAGCTGGCTTTGTTTCAGGATTTATCGCGACTTGAATGGTGCGCGCGCGATCTTGAGCCGAAATACCAGTCGACACACCAGAAGCCGCTTCGATTGAGACGGTAAACGCCGTGCCATAGGGCGAGCGGTTGTTACTTGTCATCATCGGTAAGTTTAGTTTATCAATCCATTCTTCAGCCATAGGCAAACAAATTAAGCCACGACCAAATCGTGCCATAAAATTTATCGATTGAGCGGTAACGTGTTCCGCGGCGATAACCAAATCACCTTCGTTTTCGCGACCTTCGTCATCCACCAGAATCACCATGCGACCGTTTTTAAGATCAGTGATCGCTTGTTCTATGGTGATAAAATGATTTGTCATGTTTTAAGACCTCAACTTTAATTGGTGTGCGACTATCCGCGCCAAATAATCAAATTCTACGTTTAAACGATCACCAACTTGACGCTGACCTAACGTAGTATGGGCAAGGGTGTGCGGCACTAACAGTACGCTAATACACCCATCATTCAATGTGTTAATTGTTAAACTGACCCCATCAATCGTCACGCTGCCCTTTGGCAATAGGTAGATGGTATCACAAGCAGCAAAGCCACCTATAATCATTTCAATATAGTCGTCAATTCGCGTGATGGAGTTCAAGGCCACAGTGGTATCAACATGACCATTTACATAGTGGCCGCCAAAACGAGTGGTTGCTAACATGGCACGCTCAAGATTGACCTGTTGCCCTGACTGTAATTGACCAAGATTAGTTAAATTTAACGTTTCAGGCGATACATCAAACGCCAGACCTTGAGAGAAATCCGGCAGCAATGTCAAACAAACCCCATTCACAGCTATACTTTCGCCAGCTTGCAATTGCTCAAATTCCGCCTGAATTAACAAACGATTTGCAACATCAAAAGCAGTATTGGAGATAACATCCCCTTGTTGCTGAATTAATCCGGTAAACATGCATCCTCCAGCCATTCAAAACATGCGATCATATTATCGCCCATGGGCTGCCAAGTCACAGAGCATGCTTTACTAAAAATATTATTATTTTGATAAGCCGAAACAGCCGCATCGCCCAAAACGTTGGGCACAAGGTAGACATAGGTTCGATTGACCAATCCACACTCATGGAGCGCATTAAATAATTCAGCGCCCGCTTCAACCCAAACGTCGTGATAACCCAGGCTGCCCAGGTGATTAATTACTGTAATTAAATCAATATGGCCGCATACATTCCTCATAGCATGATACGTCATCTTCTTGTTGTCCCGCGGCAGAGTAGAAGTAACGTCATCGTAATAAACATGGCAATGCGAGGCTTGTGCAAGCACCTTGGCATTCGGGTTCAGCATTAACTGACTATCAATAATCGCAACAGGTTTCGATCGTTCCTGTCCCGGCAAACGAACATCTAATAAAGGATCATCCATATTAACCGTTCGTGCGGTCGTTAGAATAACATCACTATGCAAACGCTGTT
>CAMDBQ010000106.1 GCA_945889365.1 Legionella genomosp. 1
GCGGATCGGATGAAACCTTGTTTGTAACCTCACCCCATATAACGCTATAATAGCTACATTTTTGCAAGCTTAAAAAGGTTCATCATGAATGCTTCACTGTATGAAATAGCCGATCTGATTCAGGGCGCAGTCGTTGGCGACGAGAAACTGATGGTTTCTGCTCTATCGCCAATTGATCATGTTTTGGCTAATGCACTGGTCTTTGCCGAGGGCGCAGACAATTTAAAAATAGCGGAAGCATCCAATGCCGCAGCAATTTTAGTAGCTACCGATGTCAAGCGTGCGGATAAACCCATTATCCAGGTTGCCAACCCCTTTAAAGCCTTCATTCAACTATTACGTCACTTTTATCCTGACCACAAACCCACAATGGGCATTCATCCAACGGCCATCATTGCGGACGATGTTACGTTAGGCGAACATCTCTCGATAGCGCCCTATGTGGTCATCGAATCAGGGAGCCAGATTGGCGACAACTGCGTTATTAAAAGCCATGTCCATATTGGCCATCACGTTAGTATTGGCGAGGGCACGACAATCCACCCACATGTGACCATTTATAATAATTCAAAATTGGGCGCTCGCGTCAGCATTCATGCTGCAAGCGTCATTGGTTCAGATGGATTTGGGTACACGTTTGAACATGGCAAACACGTCAAAGTACCCCATGTTGGTCAGGTTGTTATTGAAGATGATGTTGAAATTGGTGCAAATACTGTGATTGACCGTGCAACATTGGGCGCAACAGTCATCGGTGAGGGCACAAAAATCGATAATTTGGTACAAATTGCCCATTCAGTAAGACTCGGAAAACACAACATTCTATGTGCTTTTACAGGCATCGCAGGTAGCACGACCAGTGGCAACCACGTTATTTTTGCAGCGAATGTAGGCGTCAGTGATCACGTTCGAATTGATGACGGCGTCATTCTGGGCGCACGTGCAGGCGTTCCACCAAAAAAACATTTAAAACAGGGTAATATTTATTTGGGCAGCCCCGCGCGCCCTAAAGACAAGGCCATCGAACAGGAACTGGCTTCAACACGCATCCCGTTTATGCGAAAAAACATCAGTGCTTTAAGCGAAAAAGTAGCCCAACTAACAGAGAGACTAACACAGCTCGAAGAAGAGAAGAGCAAAGCATGACCGACCCACTGATTCTGGTTGATGGCTCATCCTATTTTTATCGTGCTTTTCATGCCTTACCCCCATTGACCAATTCCAAAGGACAGTCCACAGGGGCTATCTATGGTGTTGCAAATATGGTTAGGCGCTTGGCCAAAGATTACCAATCGAACCGTGTTGCCGTCGTATTTGATGCTAAAGGCAAAACGTTTCGTGATGATTGGTATCCTGAATATAAAGCCAACCGCCCCCCCATGCCCGTTGAATTAAGCAGCCAGTTTCAACCCCTGCTGAATGTATTGGGTGCCATGGGGTTTCCCTTGCTTATCGTGGATGGCGTTGAAGCCGATGATGTAATTGGCACCTTGGCGCGTCAAGCAACTGAAGCGGGTTTGCCGGTTGTTATTTCGACTGGTGATAAAGATATGGCTCAGTTGGTCAATCAACACGTCACCCTCGTCAACACCATGAGCCGCGAAACACTCGACATTGCCGGCGTTACAGAAAAGTTTGGCGTCACGCCTGAACAAATAATCGATTACCTGGCCTTGGTTGGAGACACCAGCGACAACGTGCCTGGCATCAACAAATGTGGACCAAAAACCGCTGCCAAGTGGTTAAATCAATATCAGACTTTGGATAACTTGTTGGCCGATCTCGATGCCATCCCTGGCAAGATTGGTGAACACTTGCGGACAGGTTTGCCGCAATTGCCATTATCAAAAAAACTGGTCACCATCAAAACCGATGTTGAACTACCTGTGGCTTTTTCAGACCTTGCCCAACTACCAGAAAATCGCGAACAATTAATAGAGTTAAGCCGTGAATACGAATTTAAAACCTGGCTGAAGGATCTGTTAAGCCCAAGTGATGAGCCCATTACTTCTGCAAAACCATTACAAGCTGCAGAACTACCCTTTGAATATGAAATTATCATCGAACAAGCGCAATTAGAACGCTGGCTTGAACGGTTACAAACATGCACATTATTTTGCGTGGATACCGAAACAACGAGCCTGGATGCGATGTGCGCTGCAATCGTTGGCATCTCACTGGCCATTGAACCAACACTGCCGGCATATATTCCGCTTACGCATATGGATGGCAGCCTGCAATTATCTCGTGAATCGGTATTGGCCGCACTTAAGCCCATATTTGAAAATCCTGGTATTGCTAAAGTTGGCCAGAATTTAAAATATGATTATAACGTGCTTAAAAACCATGGTATCACGCTGCAAGGCATCCAGTTCGATACCATGCTGGAATCTTATCTACTCAACAGCACCGCCACGCGACACAACATGGATGCATTGGCATTAAAATATTTAGGCCATAAAACCATCAGTTTTACTGATGTAGCCGGCTCGGGTGCCAAACAACTGCGTTTTGACCATATTCCTGTTAGCAAAGCCGCACCCTATGCCTCAGAGGACGCTGAAGTAACCATGAAGCTTCACAACATCCTCTACCCATTACTGGAAGAGCCGTTGAGGCGCGTATTGCACGAGATTGAAATGCCCTTGCTCACAGTGCTCGCTGAGATCGAGCGCCACGGGGTGCTGATTGACGAAGCATTATTGATGAAACATGGCATACGCTTGAAAGCTCGAATTGTTGAACTTGAACATGAGGCTTATCAGCTGGCCGGAAAACCCTTTAATCTGAACTCGCCTAAGCAACTACTGGATATTCTTTTTACAGAACAGCAATTGCCCGTGTTAGCAAAAACGCCTAAGGGGCAGCCCTCCACTGCCGAGTCGGTTCTGCAAGAGCTGGCGTTTGATTATCGACTTCCTGCCGTGATTTTGGAGTACCGCGGCTTAAGCAAGCTGGTTTCAACCTACATTGATGCTCTGCCTAAACGGATCAACCGCAATACACACCGCGTACACACCTCATACAATCAAGCAGTAGCGGCAACGGGTCGCCTGTCATCTAGTGAACCTAACTTACAAAACATTCCCGTTCGTAGCGAGGAAGGCCGATTAATTCGGAGAGCATTTATTGCACCCCAGGGCCACGTGTTACTCACAGCTGATTATTCGCAAATTGAATTACGCATCATGGCGCATTTATCGCAAGATGCCCATTTGCTAAAAGCCTTTGCCAATGACGGGGATATCCATGCGGCAACTGCCAGTGAAATTTTTTCAGTGGCTTTAGCTGATGTCACCAAGGAACAGCGTCGACGGTCAAAGGCGGTTAATTTTGGGCTGATTTATGGCATGTCTGCCTTTGGTCTTGCAAAGCAATTGGGCGTGGAACGCAAGGATGCTCAAGAATACATCGACCTCTATTTTCAACGCTACCCAGGTGTACTGGATTACATGGATCGCACACGCAAACAGGCACATCAACAGGGGTATGTAGAAACCCTGTTTGGTCGGCGCCTGTATTTGCCTGATATCAACGCCAGCAACATGATGCGTCAGAAAGCCGCCGAACGGACCGCCATCAATGCCCCCATGCAAGGCACTGCAGCCGATATCATTAAAAAATCCATGCTGGCTGTGGCTAATTGGCAAAACGCCCAAGTCCGTCCCGAGGCGCGCGTCATCATGCAAGTACATGATGAGCTGGTTTTTGAAGTTCACGATGATGCAATAGAATCAGCCAGGGAAACCATCCGCAGGCTGATGGAGCATACGGTGGAATTATCAGTGCCCTTGCTGGTATCCATAGGCATTGGCCAGAATTGGGATGAGGCGCACTAGACATTTAAATTTAAATATGAAATAATTCGCGATAAATAGCTGTCATTATGGCCGCTACGGACATAAAGCAACCATTGAATTAAGGGGCCAATTATGTACTCCACACAAAAACCCTCATTAACAGAAGAATCCAGTGCTCAAGCACCATGTAAAACTCCATTAATATTATCAGCCAATAGCGCATTTACCCTTTTTCAACGACATGCTCCAGCAAAAAAGGTAGAGCAAACAATCTGCACTACTGATTTATCCAGCATTCCTGTTTGCATCACCAACGACGATCCAGTTTCGAAAATATAAGCCCGCATTGCAGGTTCTCGTCAGCTGTCGTTCCCGCGAAGACGGGGATCCATGTCTGACTAAACATCAATTTTTCTTTGTGAATCGGATCTGCCCCTTCGCGGGAACGACAGCTTATCTTCGTTCCATCCCCCGTCTACATAGGCCATGAGATTCATCGCGTAGTTGTGAGTGCAGCGAAAAATACAGGCGACTATGCGAAAAGAGGTGGTCAGGAAAAGATGACATTGATGACGCACGAATCCTGCTTTCGATCGTTGGGCTGTCGCAGTCGTAAAAACCATAGCCAGATCCTGAATCTTGTCTTAATACTATAGGCCGTATGCACAGTGAAGATGATGAGTTGTTCTGGCGGATAAACGTGGCGCTTAAGCTCGCAGTTACCCCTGTTGGCGAAGAAGAAATTCTGGCTTCCTCTTTCGAAATAACATTAATATTGATTGGCTCGAAAGCACTAGCCGGGATCGTCTCGAAACTAAAGTTATTGAAATCCGGGCAAGACGTTATATTCCTTAGAGAATCCGGGCTAACAATGAAATCTTGTGTCGACAGAAGTGTACCGACTGACGACCGAGATAATTTTAGTTCAGCAGCGACAGTGCGTGCTTCTCGTCGCGGTGATAGGTCCTCTTCAGAGACACTTTGCACCACAGGACTTGGGAGTATTTCTAGCCCAACGGTATGATTCTCATTTTTTTTTATAACTGGAATTGCACGTGATCTGCCTTCCCGTAACAGATCATCAAGACCGGCTGTAAATGCAGCATTTTCTTCATTGATACCGTTACGGCATGTACGATTATAAAGCGTGGTAAAAACGGAAATGACTGATCCAACAATAAGGAGCATAGGATGGATAGCCGCAGCGGTCGGGAGAGCCAAACTGATTGCCAATAACAATGCCGTAGCATTATTAAAAGAGAGATAAAGCCCATTTTTCTCACACTGCATTACTTTTTCAAACTGTTCAACGTAGGCGTCTGGCTGTTGTTGTTTCGATAATTCCGCTAACGCTTCTAAACGACTTAATTCGTAATGCGCTCGAATACTAGCCATTAGAACATCATAAAACTGCATGCCGACAGACAGATAAATTCCCCAGGGTTGTAATGAACCGATTAAAATAAAACACATGAATGCGCCACTGATAGCCCAGGCAAAGTCGTTGGTAACATTCGGCCATAATCGGTTCCATTGCGCATTCAAATGAGTGAGATCCAGTTCATTGTCCTGGAATGTGATCTGATTTTGTAATGTGATCAGATTAGAATATAGTCGCGGTAAAAAAAACAGATACCCCAAGTGGGCAAGGACTGGGGCAACAAACGCATCAGCCCAGAGAACCCAACTACTATAATTAAGAAATTCGCTGATCACAGGAGCTAACAAAACCGCCAGGCGGCGATTACGCAAGAAAAATAATCTAGGAAAGATCAAATTTTCGGTAGTGAGCTGAGCATTCAACCACTGTATTTGCTCGCAGAACCACGTCTGCCAAAGGTCATCATTATTCGCGGGCTGGCTTTCCTTAACAGCAGAGGGTTTTAACCAGGCTTCATA
>CAMDBQ010000107.1 GCA_945889365.1 Legionella genomosp. 1
ACCTAAAGTCAAAATATCAATCTGGTGAGCACGCATATCATCCATCGTTTTAATAATTTCTTCGTCTGTTTCACCCAAACCTAACATAAGGCTGGTTTTTGTTAACACATCGGGACGGTATTGTTTGGCATAAGCCAGAACCTCTAGCGTTTGCCAATACCCTGCGCGATTATCCCGAACCGGGTGTGTTAAACGCTCAACCGTTTCAACATTTTGGGCGAATACATCCACACCACTATCCAATAACACAGCAATATCTTTTTGTACGCCCTGAAAATCAGGCGTTAATGCTTCTACTTTGGTTCTGGGACATCGATCTTTGATAGCACGAATCGAGTCGGCATAATGTTTCGCACCGCCATCGGGTAAATCATCACGATTTACAGACGTTAACACGACATAATCAAGATTCATCAACGCGACTGTTCTTGCCGTGTTTTCAGGCTCCTGTTCATCTAGCCAGCCATGTGGGTTACCTGTGTCTACCGCACAAAAACGACATGCTCGTGTGCATACAGCTCCCATTAACATAATGGTTGCCGTACCATGGGACCAACACTCAGCAATATTAGGGCATTTAGCTTCTTCACATACGGTTGACAAGCGGTGGACTTTAACCTGTTCTTTCACATGCGCATAAGCTGGTGTGGTTTGGTTAACAATACGTAACCATTCGGGTTTCGGCAAGCGCTGGCGAGACGCATCTACTGATTTAACGCCATCTTTAATGGCTGCAAATCCTTGCGTGGTTTTATATTTTTGTCCACTTTCAACGACAACTGGAATATCAGCTAGCTTTTTCATGTTCACCTCTATAAACCGAGCTTAACCACGCCTTACGGCGTAAAATAATTAACACCAACCCAACTTCCAATAGAGTGAGATAAGCTGTTGTCAGCACATCACTGAGGTAATGTTGAGTCAAAATAACACGCGTGGAGATCACCAAAAGGCCAGCGAAGAGAAATGCATAGCAATGGCGCGGGAAAACAACGCAGAGTCCAAATACAAGGCCCGTAATGGTAGTCGTATGCCCAGATGGGAAGGACCAGAAAGGTCGAGTAAAATGCATTCCATAAATACCGTACAGTTGACTATCAAATAATAGTTCGGGACGTGCACGGCCGAGAAGCAGTTTAAAAACAAGACAAATTAAATTAGGGATCAGTACGCACAACCATAAAAACCAACTACGAGCCTCGTATTCCTTGCTTCGATGAATATAGCGAAAAAACAGTGCCAATAGAAAAAATACGGCAATATATGCAAAGCCCACACCCACCATGCTAACCAGGCTCAATAAAGGTAGTTTTGCTTTAAGAGGCAATCCATGAAAAAAGTAGGCAACAGGCTTATCAAAATAAAAAAATGACAGGACAACAAAACATAAATAACCCATTGCAACCCATGGTTGCAACATTGTTTTCAATAAGCGATCAAATGGGATCATGTTTTTTTCTCACCTGTAATTTTGACTAAAGTTAAGATAGGACGTACTATACAGCGTTAAAAAAAGAAAGTCAGCATTAGATGTAACTCTCTCCGTCATCCCAAACGCAGCGAGGGATCTCTAAAACTGGCTTAATCCCATAATAAGGGATCCCTCGCTGCGTTTGAGATGACGAGGAAAGTTACAATCAGAGAACACCATGCCTACTCATATTAAAATCATTGCTGATGCAAGCCTACCCAGCTTATCGGCTTTATTCCCCCCCCCTTTCGTGATAACGCCCTATCAAAACCCAGCTCAACTTCCTGATTTACTAGCCAATCAAGAGATACTGCTTTGTCGTTCCACATTGCAAGTTGATGCCAAGCTATTAGCCAACAGTTCAATTAAATGTGTGGCTACAGCCAGCAGCGGAACGGATCACATTGATGGAACGTACTTAACGCAACACAATATACGTTTATTTGATGCCAGAGGAACCAATGCGAGAGCGGTTGCTGATTATGTTGTTGCAACGCTTGCTGCACTTCACCCTATTGAGAAACCGATTGGCACACTGGCGGGGGTCATCGGGGTAGGCGAAGTTGGATCCCGTGTTGTCGCGCGCTTACTTGCAGCCGGGTATCACGTGATCTGTTTTGACCCATTGAAAGCCCAGCACGATGCACGTTATGCATACTGTACATTGATGGATTTAACCGCATGTGATGTATTATGTATTCATGCCAATTTACATGAGTCAGCGCCCTACCCAAGTAGACATTTATTAAACGCGGCGTTTCTTGCGCAATTAAAATCCGGCGTCACCATTATCAATGCCGCACGGGGTGGGATCATTGACGAAGAAGCGTTATTGACATCCACCAAACCGATCACATATTGCACGGACGTTTATAGCGGAGAACCTGCCGTTGATCCACGAATTGTTAATTTTTCCACGGTGTGCACCCCACATATTGCCGGTCACAGCATTGAAGCCAAACATGGCGCGGTACTTCACGTGAGCCAACAGCTACACCAGCACTACGGATTGACAGCTCCCCCAGCATGCGCGCCCCTTCTCAATACGCTTGCGGTTGCTCCGTCAGAAAAAAACTGGCAAGCATTCGTTTTGAATTTATACAACCCTCTTACAGAAACTCATCTTTTAAAAACAGCTGCTAATAAACAAATTGCCTTCTTAACTCAGCGCACAGCACATCAACATCGCCATGATTTTAATTGTTATGAAGTTCACGGGTTGAAACAAAAAACCAGATTATTGATCGGCAATTAAACCATCGTTTGTAAGGACTGTGTGACCGCGCACTATGAAAAGAAACGGCACGAATACGAATGCAAGGACAAATGCGACTTGATACATTCCAACCCAACCAAACCATGACTGCAGCATCATGGCGATTGGACCTGAAAACACGCGCGGCAGAGTTGAGAACCCGACTAAAATAGAAAATTGTGTTGCGGTAAAGCGGCGATCTACGAGCTTCATAAATAAAGCAACCAGCGCAGTTGAACCCAACCCGGCTGCAAAATTACCACTTACGACAGCCAGGATAAATATCGGCACGTTATTGCCGACCATTGCAAGCATAATAAACAGTGCGTTTGCCAGGGCTTGGGTCAAACCGAATACCAGTAGCGCACGATAAAGCGACCAGCGCATCAATAAAAAGCCCGCTGTTAATCCACCTAGGATAATTGAGCCCAGTCCCATAATCTTGTTAACATACGCAATCGTATCTAAAGAAAAACCAATGTTCTGAATCAAAAAGGGCATCATGATACCACTGGTTGTTGTCGTAAACGCCTCACCCATGTTGTAAAAAAACACAAAAAACAGCAGTGCAGCTACTTTCGGACGCGCCAAAAACTCCTTCAGTGGCTCCATAAACGATCCATAAAAATTTATTTGCTTTACAGCTGGCATTGATGGTTCTGGGCTGAAAAATACAGCGAGCATACCAGGCAGCATTAAGAGGCCCATCACTCTATATACAACAGACCAACCTGCGTATTGCGCTATAATTAACGCCAAACC
This sequence comes from Legionella genomosp. 1, assembly GCA_945889365.1. GTDB lineage: Bacteria > Pseudomonadota > Gammaproteobacteria > Legionellales > Legionellaceae > DDPF01. The sequence continues at coordinate 3,489 of CAMDBQ010000107.1, forward strand.
ACCTGCAATCAACAGAGCAATTCGATATCCAAGCACGGCCAAGGAGGCGCCTAATCCATATTCTGATACACGCAGGTATTCAATACGATGAGCATCAATAGCAACGTCTTGGGTCGCGGAAAAACAGGCTAGCATGAATGCCAAAATAGCCATTAACTCAGGTGAGGTCAATGGTGAGAGCCACGCCATGGCATTAAACCCGAGTAATAAAAGCAACTGCATCACGCATATCCAGCTGCGTCGTTTGCCAATGGGCAGCAACGAGTAACGATCCAATAAAGGAGCCCAGAAAATACGGAAGACATATGGCAAGCCAATTAAACTCAACATGCCCGTTGCCATGATGGACATACCTGTATTAGCAAACCAAGCTTGAAGAGTGCTAGTGATTAAGGCGAGGGGAAGTCCTGACGAAAAGCCTAAAATAAAAACAATTAACAACCGCTTGTTCATTAAAACCCCGTGGGGAATGTGTAACGCATTCCCCACGTCACCCCGAGTAAGCGAGGGACGACGTGGGGAATGCGTATTACAATATCTATAGCTTTATTTTTTAACAGAGATCAAATGAACATTAAATACCAATGTTTCATTTGGTCCAATGGGTCCGCCAACACTACGTGGGCCATAAGCCAAATTAGATGGCACATAAATTTCCCAAGTTGAACCTGTAGGCATTAATTGCAATGCTTCAGTCCAACCAGGAATCACTTGTGTAACCTTGAATGCCGCTGGTTTGCCGGCTTTGTCTGTGCTATCAAAAACAGTGCCGTCGATTAACGTCCCTGTATACTCAACAGTCACTTCGTCTTCTCTCCCAGGTTTAGGGCCTGTGCCGTTGGTGATAATTTTATACTGCAAACCACTTGGCAGAACAACAACGCCCGGTTTTGCTTTATTTTGACTCAGGAATGCATCGCCCTTTGTTTTGTTGACAGCACCTTGCTTATCAGCTTCAGCAGCATGTTTAGCCATTAAATCCTTCTGAAATTTAGCCAGGCTATCTTTCATCTGTTGATCAGTCATCAGCATTGCACCACCAACCATACCATCCTGGATCCCTTTGGCCATTATAGTAGGATTAATTTCAATGCTTTGTCGTTTAAGGTTTTTTCCCAAATCAATACCAACACTATAAGACAACTTGTCTAAATCAGTATTTAGTACGGTAGCATCCGCTGCAACTATTGCTGTTGACATTGCCAACCCCATGACGGCAGCTGCGACTAATTTCATTTTCATAAACCATCTCCGTAAATTCTTAGGACATTAGATTCCCAGATCAAAATAAAAAATATTCCGCAATCATTTTGCCTAATATCCATTGAAATTACCATAGTCACTTGAAAATCCCCTGAACGTTAAGGAGAATAGGCTCAACTCCATATAATATTGGAGATTGGCCTCATCAATATAATAAGGATTAAAATAGATGAAACGCACCGTGTTCATGATTTCAGATGGAACTGGCATTACTGTTGAATCGTTAGGTAATAGCCTGATGACGCAATTTGATGGGGTTGAATTTGAGAAACATACTATTCCCTATATCGATTCAATGGAAAAGGCTGAGGCAGTCATTGCGCAAGTCAACCACAGCTTTGCTGAAACTGGAATAAGACCCCTGGTATTTATGACCTTGGTTAACCCTGACGTCAGCGAGCATATCACCCAATCAAAGGCCTGTGTATTTGATTTATTTAATACGTTTCTAGCCCCACTTGAAACAGAACTAGGCGTAAAATCGTCAGACACCGTTGGGCGTGCGCATGGATTAGCAGACAGCAAAGCCTATGAACTTCGCATTGAAGCCATCAATTACGCTTTAACCTATGACGATGGCGTGAAATTACGTGGGTATGAACATGCCGATATCATTTTAGTGGGTGTATCCCGATGTGGAAAAACACCAAGCTGCTTATATATGGCGCTACAATTTGGTATTTTCGCAGCCAATTACCCTATCACCGATGATGATTTAGCTAATTTTCGTTTACCGGAATCATTAAGACCCTACAAAAGCAAACTATTTGGACTAACGATTGACCCAGAACGTCTGCAACATATTCGAACGGCTCGTCGTCCTAACACACAGTATTCTTCACCAGAACAATGCCGAATTGAAATAGCTGAGGTAGAAGCGATGTATAAAAATGAAAATATCCCCTTCATAAATT
>CAMDBQ010000108.1 GCA_945889365.1 Legionella genomosp. 1
AAAGGTAGACTGGCCTGCCGCAAGATCGTCGCCAGCACCGATGCGGGTAAAAATTTTATCAATGGGTCCCAACCGGGCTTGGGTTGCTGGCACAAAGCTGCCGATATGGGCCAATAATACAATCAAGGCCGTTTGGCGCATGTAAGTTGATTTACCGCCCATGTTAGGGCCTGTTATTAACAAGACATGCTGTTGGGGGTGTAAATCCAAATCATTGGCAATGAATTTTTCTTGTAAAATCTGCTCGATAACAGGGTGTCTTCCCGCTTGAATTTTAATCCCAGCATGGTCTACCAATTCAGGACAGTTCCAGTGCAATGAACTGGCGCGTTCAGCCAGGTTGCTTAACACGTCAAGCTGTGCGGCTCCTTGTGCAATTTGGGTAAGCGGGACGATAGATTGGTGGAGTTCATCTAACAGGCATTCATATAACCATTTTTCGCGAGCGAGCGCTTTACTTTGAGCGGATAATACGGTGTCTTCAAAGTTTTTTAATTCAGCAGTAATGTAACGCTCAACGCTTTTCAGTGTTTGTTTGCGTTGATAGTTGAGCGGTACCTTGTCTGATTGGGCGCGCGATACTTCGATAAAATAGCCTTGCACGCGATTGTAGCCAAATTTCAAGGTTGATAATCCGGAGCGCTGCTTTTCTGCTTGTTCCATGGCCATTAATTTATCGGTGGCATGTTCACTCAGTTCACGCAGCTCATCCAGTTCCTCATCAAAGCCTTTGGCAATTACACCACCATCACGAATTAACATGGGTGGGTTGTCTACCAGGGCACTGTTGAGTAGGGCGTGCAATATCGGTAAAGGTGTTAACTGGTTTGATAGCGTACTCATTAAATTAGCGTGGTTGTTTTTGATTTTAGCGTGTAGATCCGGAAGTAAGCCCAATGTTTGGCGTAGTTGCAACAAATCGCGAGGACGTGCTGATTTTAATGCAACCCGTGAAATAATGCGCTCAACATCACACACTTGTCGTAATAGCGAATGCAGGACAGGGCTTTGCTTTTTTTTCAGTAGCTCAGTAATGGCTTGTTGACGTAATTGCAGAATGTCGCGTTGACGAAGTGGCCGACCTAACCAACGCTTTAACAAGCGACTGCCCATTGCACACGCCGTGTGGTCAATGCTGGCGAGCAAGCTGTTGTCACGTCCGCCTTGATTGTTGGTAAATAGTTCCAAATGGCGTTGAGTTGAGGCATCTAGTTGCAGATAATCGTTTGATTGTTCAAGTGTGATGGCAGTCAGATGTGGCAGACTTTGGCGTTGGGTGATCTGCAAATAGACCAACAAACAACCTGCAGCAGAGAAAGCGATAGGGTAATCTTGTTCACCGAATGCAGTCAGATTATTTACTTTGAATTGTTCACACAGTAAATTGTGGGCGCGTTTTAGATCAAAATCCCATTCAGGGCGTATTTTAATAGTATATACTTCACGTAAGTTCAGTTGTGTGAATGACTCTTGCAGTAAAATTTCCGCCGGTTGCAAGCGCGTAATCTCAGCGAGCAGTTGATCTTCACCCGCAACTTCCAATAAATGAAAACGTCCGCCACTTAAATCAACCCAGGCCAGGCCGAATTGCTGGCGTTTGTGGTAAATGGCCAATAATAAGTTATCTTGTTTGGCTTCCAGTAATGCATCATCGGTCAATGTACCTGGTGTGATGATGCGCGTGACCTCTCGGTCAACGGGGCCTTTACTCGTGGCTGGATCTCCAACTTGTTCGCAAATCGCAACCGACTCGCCTTTTTTCAGTAAACGAGCTAAATAATTTTCCACTGCATGATAAGGTACACCGGCCATTGGAATGGGTGTTCCTGCGGATTGTCCGCGATGGGTGAGGGTTAAATCCAGTAATTTTGCCGCATGTTTTGCATCGTCGAAAAATAATTCGTAAAAATCGCCCATACGATAAAGCAATAGCATATCGGGATGTTCGGCTTTGATGCGCAGGTATTGTTGCATCATGGGGGTATGGGTTGTTGACATGGTGTTGCCTGATAGGAAATTTGTTGGGATTCTAGCAAATTATTGGAAGAGGTGGTATCTCGCGGATCCAACCACATGGAAAATAATGAATTATGAGCCATTACCATCGATCACGCCTATGGCGATCGAAATGCTGTCATAACGACTGAATTTTTGCCAATAACGAGCATTTATAATAGTGCCATGTAAATTGTGATGATATTCGCTTGATAAGTCACTTCAATTCATGTAAATTTTTGTTATCCTTGTTAGGGTGACTTAATTTATTAAAATAATTATGGAGATGGATATGAAACGTTTAACCATGTTAGTTGTTGCTGGAATGATGGGTTTATTACTTGCCGCTTGTGGTGAAGAACCAAAAGCACCCGCTGCTCAAACTGAAACAACTGCAACACAACCAGCTGCAGAGCCTGCCGCTGCTGCGCCTACTGAAGCTCAAGCTGCTGGTGCAGAAACACAAGAGTAATGTTATAGATTATTCAAAAAACCCGCACTTGTGCGGGTTTTTTTATGTCAGGAGTAAAGGATGACTATCGCAATTTTATCCACAGGCGATGAGATTATTTATGGTGATACGCTGAACACAAATGGCCATGCCATTGCTCATAGCTTGAGTTCGGATGGATTGTCTGTAGGATTGCACTTGTCCTGTAGTGATCAAGAACAAGAGATCGTTGCTTGTCTGAGTTTTCTAAATCAACAGCATGACATTATTATTCTAACGGGTGGTTTAGGTCCAACGTCAGATGATCGCACGCGTTTCGCTTTGGCTCGTTTTTTAAATCTTAATTTGGTTGAACACATAGACGCACTAGCGCATGTTCAAACGTTATTGTCTCGTGCAAATCTGGAATGTAACGCCGGTAATCGTCAGCAAGCACTTTTTCCCGCTGAAGCTGTACTTTTGCCTAATCCGAATGGTACGGCAATGGGCTGCAGGCTGGTTGTAAAAAACAAGCAATTTATATTACTGCCTGGCCCGCCGCGTGAATGTTTGCCCATGTTTCATGATTATGTTTTGCCGAGCCTGCAACAAGCAGAGCACAAAAATAAACAATTATTAAAGTGGCGCCTGTTTGGTGTTGCGGAAGGAGCCATTGCACAAGTTCTGGATGAGGCATTGGTTCATGTGGATTGTGAAACCGGCTATCGATTAGAAACGCCATATCTTGAATTTAAAGTGCGTTGCCAGGAAGAGCAGGTTGCGCATGTTAAGCAAATTATCGAACCGTTAGTTGAATCCTATATTATTGCGCCGCCAGAACAGAAGGCATCAGAGCGGTTGCGTTTGAGAATAGATGAGTTGCAAGTGCCTATGGTTATCATTGATGATGTGACAGGGGGTATTTTGCAGACGTTGCTACAACGACCGAGTAATTATGGTTGGTTGCGGTTTCATGATGAAGAAGGGGATCCGCGCGAGAATGCGTTGTATTTCCATTTAAAGGGACTGGAGGAATATTGGTTACAACAAGATGCTGGCGCAGTAACGCATGTGAGTATTGATTACGGCACACCACAAGGTCAATGCAGTGATACGCATCAACTACCCTTCCGAAATCGATTGGTAGTTGAATACGCTGCGGAATGGTTAAGCTTCCGCCTTTTTCATCTCATCAATCAGCTGCATTAATGAATAACACAATTGTTGTGTGCCTTCGCTACGGATAGCTGAAATCCTGAAAACAGGACCTTGCCAGTTCAATTCATCTAGAATGCGCTTGATGACTTGTTCACGGATTTCTTCATCTGGCAGCATGTCGATTTTATTCAATACCAACCAACGCGGCTTATCCAACAAATCAGGATTATAAGCAGCCAATTCATTGATGATGACTGTTGCATTTTCAACGGGATCGCTTTCATCCAATGGGGCTATGTCAATGACGTGCAATAATACGCAAGTGCGTGACAAATGCCTTAGGAATTGATGGCCTAAACCTGCGCCTTCTGATGCGCCTTCAATTAAGCCTGGAATGTCAGCCATTACAAAACTTTTATAAGGGCCTACGCTGACTACGCCAAGACCTGGATGCAAGGTTGTAAATGGGTAATCGGCTACTTTGGGTTTTGCACTGGAAACGGCACGAATTAAGGTTGACTTGCCTGCATTTGGTAATCCAAGCAGACCTACGTCAGCCAATACACGTAATTCAAGTCGTAATTGACGAACGTCACCTGGCTTGCCATTACTAAATTGTCTTGGTGCGCGGTTGATGCTGCTTTTGTAGCGAGCATTACCAATGCCATGATAGCCACCTTGTGCTACGAGCAAGCGAGTGCCTGCTTCACGAATGTCGCCCAAGAGTTCATCTGTATCGGCATCATAGACTAGCGTGCCAACAGGGATTTGAATGGTGAGCTCTTCACCCGCTTTACCAGCGCAATTAGCCCCGCGTCCACACTCGCCATTGTCGGCTTTGTAGTTGCGCTTATAGCGAAAATCAACCAAGGTATTGAGGTCTTTGTTGGCTTCAAGGATTACTGATCCGCCGTTTCCACCATCACCGCCATCAGGCCCGCCGAACGGGATAAATTTCTCGCGGCGAAAACTAAGGCAACCGTGACCACCTGTGCCTGCTTCTACTTTAATGATTGCTTCATCGACGAATCGCATTTTTCTTCACTCTAAAAGGGGGCGTTGGGCAGAGCGGCAATAATAAACTTAATTTGTTTATTATGACTTATTACTCATGATTTATTGAGTATAGGGGAATTCGAGTCGCCATTATCTATGGCGCAAAACTTCAAATAGTTCGAGATCTAAACATTCGACAAGTCAAAGGTTCATGAGGGGGTTTTTATGCACCTTCGACTTGCCGAAGTCCATTATCCTTCCTGGACTTCCATTTCAACAGGATCAATCGTAACGTATTTACGATTTTTAGGACCCTTCACTACAAATTTAACCAGACCTGTCATTTTTGCAAACAACGTGTGATCCCGACCAAGGCCTACGCCTTCGCCAGCATGCAAACGTGTGCCGCGTTGACGGACTAGAATTTCACCCGCGCTTACAAATTGGCCGCCAGAGCGTTTCACACCAAGATACTTTGGTTTCGAATCGCGGCCGTTGCGCGTACTACCACCTGCTTTCTTATGAGCCATTAGTTATACCCTCTTACTTGCTGCTGATACCGGTAATTTTTACCTGTGTGTAATTTTGACGATGCCCCATTTGTTTCATATGGTGCTTACGACGACGGAATTTGATAATTTTAATTTTCTTATGACGGCCATGCTCGATAATTTCAGCGTGAACGATGGCATTTGAAAGGAATGGTTTGCCACAGGTGATTTTATCACCGTCGACTAACATGAGTACTTCAACAAAATTAAAGCTACTGCCAACTTCAGCAGTGAGTTCTTCAAACTTGATGACGTCACCTTCTTGAACGCGGTATTGTTTGCCGCCGGTTTTTATTACTGCATACATAAACTATTCTCCAACGCGTATTGTAAGATTGCGCCTGACTGGTTCAACAAAGTGTCATATTCTATTAAAGTTCTGCTACGACTTCAAGTTGAATTTAAAATATTGTATACTACGCCACCCTAACTGGGTCTTTTTGTGTGATTATAACTCAAATTGAGCAGTATATTATGTTTCACCCGGTCGCAGGGTGTGT
>CAMDBQ010000109.1 GCA_945889365.1 Legionella genomosp. 1
CACATATAATGTAACCATCACCCTTCCGAAATGCTGTCGGCAAGCTTGATATCCCTTGTCTGTTAACTCATAAACCTGATGAAACAATAGTGGCTGTCGCTTATAGGTCGCTACTGTAAAAAAATAAGTGCCGCCTTTAACAAATAAACGATGGTCATTGTTCATGATTCATAATTGTCCATGGGGTTGGATTTTGTCGGGCACGTCGCTCGCGCTCCTTTGCGCGACCTACGACTTTTTTTCATAAAGGCTGGAGGGCCTTTAAAATACTGGCTTTAATCATCCCCTCTGCGCCACGTGCTCCTACATTAACCATTAACGCCATTAAATTAATCACACGATCCGGATGACGTGGTTATTTCGATGGCACAAACGCATCCGAATAAAAATGTGCACCATCAAGCCCTTTAGCCATAAACGCATCTTTCGCGGCATCAATCATCAATGGCGATCCACACGCATAAACATGATACTCACTCAAATCAGCAAAATCATCCACAACCGCCTGATGAACAAAACCAACTCGTCCATGCCACGAAGGGTCTTCTGCGGATATCACGGGCACATAATGTATGTGCTCAAATTCGCTAGCCCATGCGGTAGCAATCGTACTATATAATGATGATGAGTGCGGCATTCCCCAGTAAATATACATCTCACGTTGCGACTGATCTGCTAATAACCCTTCAACCATTGCCTTAACCGGCGCAAACCCCGTTCCACCCGCAAGAAATATAATCGGATTGGCGGCTTCTCTAGTAAAAAAAGTCCCCTTAGGGCCTTCAATGCGCATCAATTGATTTAAGCTGCTATGCTTTAATACAGTGCTTAATTCACCATCTTGAAGCAATCGGATATGCAACTCGATGCCTAACGATGTTGATTGGGCATTGGCAATAGAGTAACTACGCCGCACATCACCAGCAATCAAGTCGATATATTGGCCGGGAAGATACTTGAGTTTTGTTGTGGGTGGAAGACGTAACGTTAATACGATGATATCGTCAGTAAGAAAATCCAGACTTGAAATTTTACAAGGCACCGTCAAACACTCAATATCAGCCAACTCGGCAAAATAATTGGCTTTTAACGTGACGTTACTTTGGGCGTAGGAACTACACGTTAACACGGCACCGGAATCAACCATCTCACCGTGTTCATTTTTAACCGTGCCCGCCAGCACCTCGGCCGAACAGACGCCACACGAGCCTTTCTTGCAACTATATTGTAACGCTAATTTGTTGGCTAATGCCGCGTCTAACAAGGTGCTATCAACCGAGGCCTGGTATTTAATGTTCGCCGGTTTGATGTCTATTTCATAATTCATATTTTAAACTCCTAACCTACGCTACATCCACTCTAATCAATTTTTTCGCTTCTCGACGAAACACAATCTCATCGGTCAGCATAGAATATAATAACTTTAAAAAAGGTTGTTCTGTCATGTCATGATTTGAATCTTTAATCATACTGACAACAAGAGGCGTAGACATCGTCCAAGTTGAAAAGTTATAGCGTTTATAAGGTTTAAGATCGGCATAGGTGTTTATTTCATTCAAGTTATCACCCATAAACCGTTGGCTGTTACCCAATACTTTTCGAAGTCGTCCATTATGCTCATAGAATTGTATCGATCGGCTGTTTGCAAATGCAACATTGGTTCTAAAGAAAAACGTGGCGTTGTCTTTTATTCGTTTATTATCCTTATAGTGTTCCTCTAACGCCACTTGATAAAACCAATCTTTAAGATACTGCGCTTGATCATGCATGTTTTTGAGAAGGCATGATGCGAGTAAGGTGATCAACACAACGTGAGCTAATGCACGGTTCTTTCGTTCAATGAGTAGAATGCTGAAATAAAGACAGAAGGCCAGGCCTAATGGCACCAGTAGCATGTGCCTTGAATCAAAATATTTAAGTGAAGGTAATTTTCCAACAGCGGCATAGGGGAAGATTGCCAATACAAAGAAGAATAATCCCAATCCCATCATAAATAAGATTGTTTTCAAACGGGTTTCGTTGTCAACGGGCTTCCTTCGTAAATACCAAAAAAGAAACGCCGTGATGGGCAGTGATAAAAATAAAAACTGTAGACATACAATGAACGCCAGGGATAAGGGTTTATAGAAAGCGGGCTTAAACGATAAGTAAATATTTTCAATAATATTGTTTTTAAAATAATCCCACGATATGGCATTGTAATTTACATACAGTCCATACGGCACAAAATAATGTGTTTTAATGTAAAAAAATAAAATGGGAAGGCACAGGAAATCAAAATAATTAACAAACAACATCCTCACGGCAGCTTTAATCGAGCCGCGACCGTTAGGGAGTGTTTCACCCGCTAAATACGTGTAATTTTTATACACAATATAAAGCAGAACAATCGCGTAAAAAACAATCAGCGAACTGACGAAAAATGAAAGATAGAACAGTCCCAGTACCAGTAGTCTGAAAGCAAGGCCACCCTGGTTGTTGATGTACTTCATTAACAACCAAAAAGATATGAAAAACAAACACATAAATATGCCGTAATGGACTACACACAGGCCTATTTTGGCACTATTAACGGGAAGTATTAAAAACAGGAGGGTAATGTAAAACGCTGATTTTTGTGATACAGCCTTAATGTCGAGCAAAATAAAATAAAGAAACAGCCCCGATATGAAATAAACAGTAAACGTCACCAGTCGATAAGAAAAAACACCATTCCCAATATGATTTAAGCCCCAAAAAATAGGCTCAAACAGATGTGAGTTTCCTGTGAGTTGATTGGTCATGGATTTTAGTTCATCAAAAGACTGATTATATATAACCCAGTCATCCCAATAGATACCGTTTATATTGAGCAACAGTAACAGGTTTGATATGAGATAGAGGACAAACAATGCTTGAATAGTCTTGTTCTTGATTAACAACATGGGGTTGAGCAGCATTGTAGAGCCTGTGGACATTTTTTTTTTAGTGGCGTAATATTACCAAAACTTTATTAATCACGCTCTACTTATTTTATGGAAAACCAATGCATTTAATCCCAGTTATTTTATGTGGAGGAGTAGGGGCTCGCCTTTGGCCTGTGTCGCGTGAATCGCATCCTAAACCATTTATTCGTCTAGCTGATGGGCAAAGCCTATTGCAAAAAACGTTTCTGCGTGCAGCGCAGTTGCCTGGTGTGAAAGAAGTCCTTGTTGCCACTAACCGCGATCTGTTCTTTAAAACCGAAGACGCCTTTCGCGAAGTTAATTACGCACAATGTGCCACATCATATATTCTGGAACCATTCGGTCGTAACACAGCGGCGGCAATTGCGGCAGCCGCACTGCAGATTGCTGAAGTGCATGGTGAAGACGCACTGATGCTGGTGTTACCTGCTGATCACCTGATTGCTGATCAGGAGGCATTTTCTGCAGCCGTTCTCACGGCCACTGAATTGGCCCGCCAAGATAAATTGGTGACCTTCGGTATTCAGCCTGAAAGCCCTGAAACAGGCTATGGGTATATTGAAGCCGATGGCCACAATGTATTAAGTTTCGTTGAAAAGCCTTCATTAGAAAAGGCGCAAGCATATATCGATTCTGGCCGTTTTCTCTGGAATTCAGGTATGTTTTGCTTCACAGCCGGTGTTTTGATCCGTGAAATGCAAGAACATTCTCCCGATATCATGCAAGCTACAATAAACTGCCTGGAACAATCCCGACTGGCAACCGGCGAAGGCTTTACACAAGTAGAGCTGGATTCTCCAAGTTTTAGTCTGGTGCCTGATAATTCTATAGATTATGCCGTCATTGAAAAATCCAGTCATGTTGCTGTTGTTCCTTGCCGCATTGGCTGGAGTGATATTGGCTCTTGGAATGCGCTGGGTGATTTAGCTACGCCTAATGCTGAAGGCAATCGCATTGAAGGCGAGGCATTACTGTGTGATGTATCCAATTGTTATATCCGCAGCACAGATCGCATGGTGGGTGCCGTTGGGATTGACAATCTATTGATTATCGATACCCCCGATGCATTATTGGTTGCTGATCGATCACGTGCTCAAGACGTTAAACGTATTTATGCTCAATTAAAAGATCAGGGACATGAAACACACAAACTGCATCGCACGGTTCACCGTCCCTGGGGGGCCTACACCGTACTTGAAGAAGGTCCGCGTTTTAAAATCAAGCGCATTGAAGTAAGACCCGGCGCCAGTCTCAGTTTGCAAATGCATCATCACCGTAGCGAGCATTGGATTGTGGTGAGCGGTATGGCCAAAGTCGTTAATGGTGATCAGGAGATGTTTGTGCGAACCAACGAATCCACCTATATCCCCGCAGGCCACAAACACCGTCTGGAAAACCCAGGGGTTTGCGAATTGGTGATGATTGAAGTGCAAAGCGGTGAATACATGGGTGAAGACGATATCGTTCGTTTTGAAGATATTTACGGACGTGTATAGCTGAAAGACGGCCAAAGTTGAGTTTAATAGTTAATTATCAAGAGGTATTCCGTGAAAATAGCATTAATTACCGGCGTCACAGGTCAAGATGGCGCTTATCTGGCGGAATTCCTGATTAACAAAGGTTATCTTGTTCACGGTATTAAACGCCGAACATCACTGTTTAACACACAACGAATCGATCACCTGTACCAAGATCCGCATGAAAAAGATTTGCGACTGATTTTGCATTACGGCGACATGACTGATAGCAGCAGTTTGGTTCGCATCATACAACAAACCAAACCAGATGAAATATATAATCTTGCCGCGCAAAGTCATGTGTCTGTGTCGTTTGAAGAGCCAGAATACACCGCCAACTCAGATGCACTAGGCGCGTTGCGTGTTTTAGAAGCCATCCGAATTTTAGGCTACGAAAAAACCACTAAATTTTACCAAGCCTCCACATCCGAACTCTATGGCTTAGTACAAGAATCACCTCAAAGTGAAACCACGCCGTTTTATCCGCGCTCACCCTATGCGGTTTCAAAACTTTACGCGTACTGGATCACGGTGAATTATCGTGAAGCCTATAATATGTTCGCCTGTAACGGCATTTTATTTAACCATGAATCTCCGATTCGCGGTGAGACGTTTGTTACTCGAAAAATTACCCGTGGTTTGTCACGGATTAAATGTGGTTTGGAACAGTGCGTATATTTAGGCAACATCAACGCACTACGCGATTGGGGGCATGCCAAAGACTACGTTGAAATGCAATGGTTAATGTTGCAGCAAGACACGCCTGAAGATTTTGTAATTGCCACCGGTGAACAACACAGTGTGCGTGACTTTATTAATTTGGCTGCGAAAGATCTTGATTTACCTCTCTATTGGGAAGGTTCAGGCCTAGATGAAAAAGCATACACCGAGGATGGCATATGCCGAATCGCCATTGATCCTCGATTTTTCCGACCCACTGAAGTTGAAACGCTATTAGGTGATGCCAGTAAAGCGCACAGAAAATTGGGCTGGAAACCACGCATTACCTTTAAAGAACTGGTGGAAGAAATGACTCGCTCAGATTATGAAGCCGCGTGTCGAGATCAGTTCATCAAAGAAAACGGTTTTAAAAAAGAGCGAGAATAAGTGAGTCAATATATGCAACAACAGGCAAAAATATTTGTAGCCGGATACCGCGGATTA
>CAMDBQ010000110.1 GCA_945889365.1 Legionella genomosp. 1
TATAAAGGTGAGTTTGGCCCGGGGATCCGATCGCTGGTGATCACATTATATAGGGACTCCGGTATGACAGAGCCGGCGATTGCACGATTTTTAAAAACGTTTGGCATTAAGATTGCGAAATCCACGATATCCCGCATGATTACAGAGGATCACGATGTATTTCATCAGGAAAAAGAAGACATTATTGATGCTGGATTGAAAGCAAACACCTATCAGCACATGGACGACACCGGGTGCAGAGTCAATGGGAAAAATAACTACACCCATATTTTATGCAATCCTTACTTCACCGGATTTTTTACGCGCCCTAAAAAAGATCGCTTAACGTTGCTCGCCATCCTTTGCCGCACCGAACTGAAGTTTAAATTCAACGAATCTTCCTACGCGCTCATGAGTGAATTTGGTTTATCCGCTTTGCGTTTAGTCGAGCTGAAAAAAACGGTTAACAGCGAAACTTTGACGAACGAACAACTGAATTCTCTTTTAGACCAGCTATTTCCTAATCCCAAAAAACACTCAAACAATCGTCGTGTTATTCGTGAGTCATCAGCCATCGTTTATTATCAAAGCTCCGAATACGCCATTAAGCATCTCCTGTGTGATGACGCACCACAGTTCAATAAAATCGCAAAATATAAATCGCTATGCTGGGTGCATGAAGGACGTCACTACAAAAAATTAACCCCGTTCGTGAGACATCACCAAGTTATTTTGGATGGTTTTATCGAGAAATTCTGGGATTATTATGGTGCCTTGCTTAAGTATAAACTAAGCCCATCAAACGCAATTGCGAAAAACTTATCCAGAGAATTTGATGCCTTGTTTTCAACAAAAACAGGTTATCCTGCCTTGGACGAACGGATTGCCAGAACGCTATCAAAGAAAAAGTCATTATTGCTCCCGTTAATTTTCCCTTTTCTTCCTCTCCATAATAACCCTGCCGAACTCGGTGCTCGAGCACAAGCCCGCATGCGCGATATTAACCTTCAGACCGTCAGTGAGAATGGCACAAAAACAAAGGATACGTTCGCAACCATTGTCCAAACGGCCAGAAAGCATAGTGTTAATATCTATAATTACGTTTACGATCGGGTGACTAAAAAATTCGAAATGACATCTCTGGCTAATTTGATTACTGAGAAATTCAGCTTAGAAAGTTGCCCTGCTTAAATCGCTGTTATTGCATTTACCCTGTGATATCGAGAGGATACGGTTTAGTGTTGCCCAAATGCTCTAATAGTTCATCCACTAACAATTGACCTTCTCGATCAGGATCGCCTGCATGCACGACAATGTCGCACTTTCCTAAGAGTAATTTAATCGCATTGATTTGTGTTTTAGCAGACTCTCTCTGGAGTAGGCGCCAATCTGCAGGCACAATAAGGTAGGGTATTAAATGACCAACGTTTATAGGCTGCGTTATAATCGTCTGGTTCGGCCATTTCCAATAGATGTCCAAAACACCAGCTAACTACATCATCACCTGCGACAATGTGCGTAACGTTTCTACCTTGGCCACCTTGTGGTACGCCTTTTACTGGAAGTTGACGTTGCTAACCATTCAATGCCTTGTGGCACTGAATGGTTAGCTCAGTTATTTACGTAACTGTGGAAACAGAATCACATCTCGGATTGAAGGTGAATTGGTGAACAACATAACTAACCTGTCGATACCAATGCCTTCGCCTGCAGTTGGCGGCATGCCGTATTCGAGGGCCTCAATATAATCGCTGTCGAAATGCATGGCTTCCAGATCACCAGCATCTTTATCTTCAACTTGTTTTCGGAACCGAACAGCTTGATCTTCTGCATCATTTAACTCAGAGAAACCATTGGCGATTTCACGGCCGGCGATGAAGAATTCAAATCGATCAGTGACCAATGGATCATGATTGCTGCGACGAGCCAATGGTGATACTTCCGTAGGATAACCGGTTATGAATGTCGGTTGAATCAACTGATGTTCGATGGTTTCTTCAAAAATGATCATTTGCAATTTGCCAATACCATCTGTTTCTTTATATGCAAAATTCAGCCTACTCAGAACTGCTCGGCACCCTTCTACGGTTGCAATATGTTCAAGCGCCAGCTCTGGATGGTACTGCAGAATAGCTTCTTTAATACTGATGCGAGCAAATGATTTGCTCATATCCAACGTATGGGCTTGATATACGACCTGACGAGTACCTAACACGGTATCACACAAGAAATGTAGCAAATGTTCGGTGAAGTCCATCATGTCTTCATAATCAGCGTAAGCTTGATAAAATTCGATCATGGTGAATTCAGGATTATGGCGTGTTGAAATCCCTTCATTACGGAAATTACGATTGATTTCATAAACGCGCTCAAAACCACCCACAACCAAGCGCTTCAAATACAGCTCAGGTGCTACACGTAAAAACATCTCCATATCCAACGTGTTGTGGTAGGTCACAAATGGGCGCGCCACAGCGCCACCGGGGATAGGATGCATCATCGGTGTTTCGACTTCTAGAAACTGATGTTTATCCATGAACTGGCGCATGGCTTGGATGACGCGCGAACGGATTACAAATGTTTTGCGGGTTTCATCATTCGCAATTAAATCCACATAGCGTTTACGGTAACACGCTTCCTGATCGGCCAATCCATGAAATTTATCAGGTAAAGGACGTAAAGATTTAGTCAGTAATTCAATTGATTCAGCATGAACGGTTAACTCACCCGTGTTAGTAATAAACAATACACCGCGTACACCAACTATATCACCCATATCCCAATGCGTGAATTGCTCATATAGCTCAGGAATGTCATTTTGACGCACATAAATTTGCAGACGACCGGTGACATCCTGAATATGGAAAAAGCTTGCCTTGCCCATTACACGACGCAATACAATTCGGCCGGCGACCACAACCTTAACTGCTTGTTCTGCCAATGCTTCTTTCGTTTTTTTAGCATATCGATCGGTTAGATCAACCGCTAAATGTTCACGGCGAAAGTGATTGGGGAAATTAAATCCCTGT
Source organism: Legionella genomosp. 1 (assembly GCA_945889365.1). GTDB lineage: Bacteria > Pseudomonadota > Gammaproteobacteria > Legionellales > Legionellaceae > DDPF01. The sequence goes on from CAMDBQ010000110.1 coordinate 3,009, forward strand.
TCGCGTAGGTCAGCTAATTTTTGTTTACGAACGCGGTAAACTTCGCCCTCATCCAACTGTTCTTCTATCATGTGGTTACACTCCTGCTTTCAAACTGGCTTCGATAAATTGATCAAGATCGCCGTCAAGTACGGCTTGGGTATTGCTTGTTTCAACGCCTGTGCGCAAATCTTTAATTCGGGATTGATCCAGCACGTACGAGCGGATCTGTGAGCCCCAGCCAATATCTGACTTGGTGGCTTCCAGCGCTTGCTGCTCTTCTTGTTTCTTCTGCATTTCCATTTCATACAATTTGGCACGTAATTGCTTCATTGCCTGATCTTTATTTTTATGCTGACTTCGATCGTTTTGGCATTGCACTACAATGCCGCTGGGCGCATGGGTGAGCCGTACTGCTGAATCGGTTCTATTGACGTGCTGACCACCGGCGCCCGATGCACGATAAGTATCAATGCGTAGATCGGCCGGATTAATTTCAATTTCAATATCATCATCAATTTCTGGTGCTATAAAAACGGATGCGAAAGAGGTATGACGACGATTGCCTGAATCAAAAGGTGACTTTCGAACCAGGCGATGCACGCCGGTTTCTGTGCGCAACCAACCAAATGCATATTCGCCAGTAAAGTGAATGGTCGCACTTTTAATACCAGCAACATCGCCGCCAGAGCATTCAACGAGTTCCGTCGTAAAGCCATGCTTCTCACCCCAACGCAAATACATGCGCAGCATGATCTCAGCCCAATCTTGAGCTTCCGTACCACCGGAGCCCGACTGGATATCCAGAAACGCATTGGATTTGTCCATTTTCCCAGAAAACATACGCTGAAACTCAAGTACGGCAACTTGCCTTTCAATATTAGCTGTTTCTTGAGCTACGTCATGCAAGGTACTTTCATCGTCTTCTTCACGAGCCATTACAAACAGCTCACTCAAATCAATCACCGATTGACCTAACTTATGCAATTGATGTACAACACCTTCTAACTGCGCCCGCTCACGACCCAGAGCTTGGGCTTGCTCCGGATGATTCCAAATAACGGGGGATTCGAGTTCTCGTACGACTTCTTCTAATCGTTCACGCTTGCTGTCAAAGTCAAAGATACCCCCGAAGCGCGTGGATACGTGTTTCCAAATCCGCCAGGGTTAGATTGGTTTGATTCACTTCTAACATGAGTGACCCTTATCTTAATAATAGATGGGTCGTATTCTACAGTATTGTTGACTTAGTCACAATTTTGGATCGGTTTACAATGGCTCTGGCAAACGCGCTTTAATCCGATGCGTGGCCTGACTGTGAATTTGAGATACCCTTGATTCGGATACGCCCAATACATCGCCGATTTCTTTCAGGTTCAAATCATGTTCATAATACAGTGATAAAACCATGCTTTCATTTTTTGGCAAGCTACTGATAATCTGTGACAAGCGTGCGCGCGTATCGGCTTGTTGTATGTTGATGTGTGGTTCGGTGGATGCACCCAGTGCGTCATCTTTCAATACATCATCGGTCATGCCCAAATCTTCAAAACCATACAAATGTGCGCCATTGGAGTCGTTTAACATCTCATGGTATTCGTGCAGGCTGATATTCAACTCAGCAGCCACTTCATGATCTTTAGCATCGCGGCTCAAGCGATGTTCAACTTGTCTTACTGCTGTGGCAATAATGCGTGCATTACGATAAACTGAACGAGGCACCCAGTCATTACGCCGTACTTCGTCCAGCATGTTCCCGCGAATGCGAATACCCGCATAGGTTTCAAAGGATGCACCTTTGCTATCATCATAATTTCGCACAGCTTCAAGCAATCCTACCATGCCTGCTTGCATTAAATCGTCGATCTGAATTGATCGAGGCAGGCGTCCAGAAAGATGGTATGCAATGCGCTTGACTAATAGAGCATGTGTTTTTACCAAGGCTTCCTGGGTTTGTTGATTCAGGTTACTGCATACCTTCAAAGCATCCACCAGCGTCTCCTTGTTTTTCTATATATAATCTAGTATCTGGTATTGCTGCGATGGGATCAAGGACTTTTCAGGCTTTAATACCCCACACAAGGATTAGTTTTGTGCAAAAGATTTCTTATTTCTTAACTCAAGTGCAGCATGAATATCCTCAACAATATTGGCAGAATCAATTTCAGAATGTCACGAATTTTTCCCTGGTACAGACTTGATCTGTTTGCATTTTTGCACGAAATGTCGCATGATGTTTTTAACCTGGTTGATGGATTGTTGTTATGAAACAAATGTTAATGTTAACTGCCCTGCTCATCCTGTCCTTCGACCACGCGCAGGCCCTTACCATTGGCATAATGCCCAACAACCAACCACTTTCCTCGCTTGCTGATAACGAGAATCATTTTTTTGGTTTTGAGGTTGATCTGATGCAAGGCATATGCGAACGCATAAAACAACCTTGTGCTTTTACACCAGTCCTCATGAAACAGATACAACCTGCATTAATGGCGTTAAAAATTGACTTGGCCATTGCTGCCTATATTATTCCTGACAAACCCCCTGCAGGATTTATATTTAGCTTGCCCTATTTACCGAGTAATGCTGAGTTTATT
>CAMDBQ010000111.1 GCA_945889365.1 Legionella genomosp. 1
CATTTCTTCTTCTTTATTTTCCTCATACCGACGCGTGTATCCATCTAAAAAATCTTGGGCGTTCATGATTCGTCCTCATCTACTTTTGCATTTCACTGTTCAATACGCGAAACTTATCCCTTAATATCAGTATAGAACTAATTTTAGCTTTTTAAAACATACATTTGATCCCGCAATGCTTGCGGATTTCGGTAAACATTAACCCGGAGACGAAACCGTGTCAGACACCACAATTTATTTAAAAAACTACCAGCCGCCTGCGTTTACCGTAACCACGGTAGCTTTGGACTTTGATTTACATGCTGATCACGCTTTGATCAAAAACCAAATGCACCTGAGCCGCGAGCATTCGGGTGATTTGCATTTGTATGGTGATGAACTGGAACTGATTAGCATTGCGATGAACGATTCCCTGCTGGCAAATTCAGCGTATCGTCTTGAAGGTCAAGATCTGATTATTCCTTCATGTCCGGATGAATTCACCCTGAACATCGTGACGCGCATTCGTCCTCAAGATAATACAAAACTGTCAGGTCTATATCGTTCAAATCATTTGTTCTGCACACAATGTGAAGCAGAAGGGTTTCGTCGAATGACGTTTTTTCCTGACCGATCGGATGTGCTGGCCATGTATACAACACGAATCAGTGCTTCAAAGGCTGATTATCCCGTGTTGTTATCCAACGGTAATTTAGTTGATTCAGGTGATGCAGCAGATGGTCGGCATTGGGTGGTTTGGCAAGATCCATTCAAAAAACCGTCTTATCTATTTGCGCTGGTCGCAGGCCGTCTGGCCTGTGTAACGGATCAATTTATTACCTGCTCAGGAAAAAGCGTCGAACTACATATTTATGTTGAGCCTGGCAATGAAGACAAATGCGGCCATGCGATGGAATCATTAAAAAAAGCCATGCGTTGGGATGAAGAAAAATATGGTCGTGAATATGATCTGACTATTTTTATGATTGTAGCCGTCAGTGATTTCAATATGGGAGCCATGGAAAACAAAGGCTTGAACATTTTTAATTCAAAATACATTCTGGCGCGTCCCGACACAGCCACTGATCAAGATTATGCAGGAATTGAAAGTGTGGTTGGACATGAATACTTCCACAATTGGACTGGAAATCGAATCACTTGTCGCGATTGGTTTCAATTGAGCTTGAAAGAGGGCTTAACCGTATTTCGCGATCAAGAGTTTTCCCGTGATATGAATTCACGTGATGTGAACCGTATATTAGATGTCCGAACATTACGAAACATCCAGTTTCCTGAGGATGCTGGTCTAATGGCACATCCCGTGCGTCCAGAGTCTTATCAGGAAATCAATAATTTTTATACGGCAACAGTTTACAACAAAGGTGCGGAAGTCATTCGCATGCAACAAACATTGCTTGGCGACGCAGGATTTCGTCGTGGGATGGATTTGTATTTTGAGCGCCATGATGGTCATGCTGTCACAATTGATGATTTTGTGGCTTCGATGGAAGATGCCAATGGGGTAGATTTTACTCAGTTCAAACGCTGGTATAGCCAGGCGGGTATGCCGGAAGTCAATGTGAGTTCAGATTATAACGATGGGCGGTTGAGTGTTACGCTCACGCAAACCTGTAAACCGACACCCGTTTGTCCGGCTAAACAGCCCTTTCATATCCCGATCCGAATTGCTTTGTTTGATTCCAAGGGTAAATCATTACCGCTGGATAATTCAGTATTGGAATTACGAGAAACCAGTCAAACATTTCATTTCGATGGTTTGCCAGAAAAACCCATTCTATCTTTATTACGGGATTTTTCTGCACCTATCTTATTGCGCCAAGAAGCAAGCCAGGATGACTTGTTAGCGTTACTGCGATTTGAAACCAATGGATTTGCCAAGTGGGATGCCGCCCAACGATTGGCGCTGGCTTGTTTAACGCATTGTTATGATAGTTCTCGCACAGAATGGCAGATTCCGGCTGCTTTGTTAGATGCTTATCGGCATGTGTTGGCCGACGAGTCACTCGATCCTGCATTACGTGCGGAATTGTTAACTCCCCCGACCTATGAAGACGTTGCATCCACATTAAGTAATGTTGATGTAGATCGAGTTGAGGCTGCCCGTGATTTTTTCCGTGCAGAATTGGGGCGCGCATTATTTGCTAACGCTCAGAAACAGTACCAAGCTTTATGGCAACAGGAAGACCACGCCATGCATGGCAAGGCTTATGGCCGACGTAAATTGCGCAATGTGTGTCTGTGTTTGATGATGAAAGCTGACGAAGCCAGTTCATTATCGCAATGCAATGCGCAATTTAGTCAAGCACGCACCATGACCGATCAAATCGCCAGTTTGTCATTATTAGTGAATAGTTCAGGCTCGTTAGACCATGAACAAGCCATTGATACGTTTTATCAGCAGTGGAAAGAAGATGATTTGGTGATGGATAAGTGGTTTGCATTGCAATCCAGCAGTGAATTACCTGCTACATTGGCGCAGGTAAAAACGTTGTTGTCACATCCTAGCTTCAACATTAAAAATCCAAATAAAGTACGAGCAGTAATCGGTGCATTTACCCAGGCCAATCCACGTAATTTTCATGCTCAAGATGGTAGTGGTTATGTGTTTTTGACCGAAATGCTACTGAAACTGGATAAAATAAATCCGCAAATTACAGCTCGTTTAGCTACGCCGTTCACACGATGGCAGCGCCTTGATACGGCGCGCCAGGATAACATGAAGCGGCAGTTAAAGATTTTGGCAGCAAGCGATTTATCAAAAGACCTGCGGGAAGTAGTCGAGAAAAGTTTGGCGTAAGGGCTCGCGGCGCGCGCCTTTTTTCACCGCACGCCGCTTTTTCTCTATGCAATTTTCAACTCACCACACAAATTAGTCTCCATTAGCGTCTTGATTTTGGCAACATCCGTGTACTTGCTTAGCAAATACAATAGCTTGCAATGAGCCGCTTCTGGCGTCATATCATGGCCGCTAATCAGTCCTGCTTGTTTCAAAGTATACCCTGTAGCATATTGATCCATTTCGACCCGACCATGTTGGCATTGGGTGCAGTTCACTATCACAACGCCACGATCACACGCGTCTGTTAATAGTTCTAAAAATTTAGGATCATTGTTTTGAGCATTTCCGGCACCATACGTTTCCAGCACCAAACCGCGCAAAGATTTTTGCAACATATAGCCTAGTACATCTGTCGCAAAACCTGGGAACAATCGAAAGTTAGCAATAAAGTGGGGACGGATTGTTTGTAGATGAAAGGGCTTTGAGGGGGGCTTCAACAGCAAATCATGATGAAGTGTGATGTCTATGCCGAAATTCGCCAAACGTGGAAAATTGGGAGAATCAAACGCATTAAATTGTTCCGCGCTAATTTTTTGGGTGCGATTGCCTCGAAACAAGTGCTGGTTAAAATAAATGCATACTTCGTTGATCGGTTGATGGGCTGCGAGCCAAAGTGAAGTAATAACGTTGTCCGTGGCATCATTACGAACCTCGGACAAGGGTATTTGTGAGCCCGTCAGAATAACGGGTTTGCCTAAGTTTTCAAGCATAAAAGACAGGGCGGATGCAGTGTATGCCATGGTGTCTGTGCCGTGGAAGATAATGAATCCATCAAAATTGTCATATTCGTTAGCAATGTCAGCAGCTATTCTGTTCCAATCATTAACGGTCATATTTGATGAATCAAGCAATGGCTCATATTCTTTAATGACATAATCAGGCATGTCATCATGATACAATGCAGGCATTTTCTCGAGAGCTGATTTTACATAGCCAAGCTTAGGCTCATAGCCATGCGGCATTTTGACCATGCTGATGGTGCCGCCGGTATTTATGATCAGAATATTTTTTTTCATGATTAAAGCATAGCACAGTATCTGTTGCGTCTCCATGTTGATTGCTTTATAATCCGCGCGAAAAGGCGGGTGAAATTGTGAGGAATCGGCAAGGTATGCAGGGCGCGCAGCGGTTGCTGCTTATTCAGCTGGGTGTAGCTGTGCTGATTTCAGTAATAGCCTTGATTGTTGGCGATGTTAAAGCTGCACTATCTGCAGTAGCCGGCGGTCTGGTGTGTGCCATACCTAACGCATACTTTGTTAGCAAACTATTTAAGCATAACGGCGCTCGCGCCGCGCGGCAAATAGTCAATGGCTTCTACAAGGGGGAGGCATTGAAGCTTATTTTGTCAGTTGCTTTATTTGCGTTAGTATTTAAGTATTTGAATGTTAACCCCTTGGTTTTTTTTGTCGCATACATTGCAGCGCAAATGGTATTTTGGTTTGCTCCATTAATTATTGTAAATAGGCCCAAACGTGACTGAAATGATATCAAACGGTGATTACATTAAGCATCACCTGACTTACCTAACCTATAACCTTAAGACAATGAGCTTCAATTCTGATGGCGGCTTCTGGTCATTGAACATGGATACACTGTTCTTTTCAATTGTGCTCGGTGCATTAGCTCTGCTGTTGTTGTATGTCGGCGCACGTCACGTTTCTACGGGTGTTCCAGGTAAATTGCAGAATTTCGCCGAATTGATGCTGACGTTTGCAGATAACCAGGTTAAAGATTGTTTCCATGGCAGAAGTCTCGTGATTGGGCCGTTGGCACTGACCATCTTTATTTGGGTATTCCTGATGAATTTCATGGATATTATTCCGGTTGATATATTGCCCTCTTTGGCAAAATTGGCAGGCTTCCATTACTTGAAAGTAGTGCCAACGAATGATTTGAATTTAACGTTCTCCTTGTCCTTGTCTGTTTTCTTGCTGATCATTTTCTACAGCTTGAAAATCAAAGGCGCAAAAGGCTTTGTGAAAGAATTGACGCTACAACCATTTAATACGCCATGGCTAATCCCGTTCAATTTGTTACTGGAATTGGTCGGATTGATTGCCAAGCCTATTTCATTGTCATTGCGGTTGTTTGGGAATTTATACGCTGGTGAATTGATCTTTATTTTGATAGCCTTGCTAACCCTGCACCCAAGTCCTGATGCGTCTATTGCGAGCACAGTAACCATGGGCGTGGCGCAATTTGTCTTGTCATTGGCATGGTCTATTTTTCATATTCTGGTGATAACATTGCAGGCTTTTATTTTCATGGTGTTGACGATCGTATATTTAAGTCTCGCCCATGAAGATCATTAGGTATTAGATTTGCGTCGTCCCGCGAACAAGTCGCGCGACGACGAGGGGTTTTTAGTTAAACATTGTCCATTAAGGGGATTGATATGCAAGCAGTAGAATTAATAGCACACGTACAAGGCATGACTGTAATTGCAGTGGCATTACTGATTGGATTGGGCGCCTTAGGCACCGCCATTGGTTTTGGATTGCTGGGTGGCAAATTTCTTGAAGGGTCAGCACGACAGCCAGAAATGGTTCCGATGCTACAGGTTAAAATGTTTATTGTTGCTGGTCTGCTTGATGCCGTGACAATGATTGGTGTAGGGATTGCATTGTTTTTTACCTTTGCGAACCCATTCCTGAGCAACTTGGGTTAATGAAAAGCCGCCCTGCATGAGGGGGGGCATGCGGGGCGGCTTTGTC
>CAMDBQ010000112.1 GCA_945889365.1 Legionella genomosp. 1
TGTATATTAATTTAATCTGGGTATGGGGACACCCAGAGGTTTATATCTTAATTCTGCCAGTGTTTGGTATTTTTTCTGAGGTGGTGGCAACGTTCAGTCAGAAAAAATTATTTGGTTACACAACTATGGTATGGGCGATCGCAATGATAACGTTCTTATCCTTTGTAGTGTGGCTACACCACTTTTTTACTATGGGTGCGGGAGCAGATGTTAATTCCTTTTTTGGAATTGCGACTATGATTATTTCCATTCCTACGGGAGTTAAAGTATTTAACTGGTTATTTACTATGTTTAAGGGCCGAATTATCATGGCAACCCCCATGCTTTGGGTAACGGCCTTTTTTACCACTTTTGCAATAGGTGGGATGACCGGCGTCATGATGGCGGTACCTCCAGTTGATTTCCAAGTTCATAACAGCTTATTTTTAGTGGCTCACTTTCATAATGTGATTATTGGTGGTGTGCTATTTGGAGCTTTTGCCGGGATAACCTACTGGTTTCCAAAGGCTTTCGGATTTCGTTTGGATGAGGCCTGGGGTAAACGAGCTTTTTATTTTTGGGTTGCCGGGTTTTATTGCGCTTTCATGCCGCTGTATGTTTTGGGCCTGGATGGATTTGTGCGTCGAACCAACCATTATGCGAACACCATGTATCAACCCTATTTGATTTTTGCAGCAATGGGAGCTTTGTTGATTTTAGCTGGTATTGTTTTTCAGGTTATTCAGCTAATTGTAAGCATAAAAAACCGCCATATTCTTCATGACCGGACAGGTGATCCCTGGAATGGTCGTACATTAGAGTGGTCGGTTGCATCACCAGCTCCTTTATATAATTTTGCTAAATTACCTAAAGTAGAGGCACTCGACCAATTTTGGGTGGACAAGGAACATCACAGGGCAGAGGGTCACATTCACCCTAAAGAAATTCATTACGACCCAATTCATATGCCCAAAAATACATCGGCAGGATTTATTATTGCACTTTTTTCTGGCTTAGCAGGATTCGCTTTAGTTTGGCACATGCTTATCCCGGGAATTATTGGTTTACTTGGAGTTATCTCCACCGCGATTGCTCGGACGTTTTCAAATGACGTTGATTATTATATCGATGCTGAAACAGTCAAAAAAACTGAATTAGCTCATTTTAGGGAGCTTGTGTAATGCATAATGAAGACGCCTTAGCTGAGGCACCTCATCATGACAGTGATTCAATTGATGTATTTGGTTTTTGGATGTATATACTGACGGATTGCATTTTATTTGGTGCTTTATTTGCAACCTTTTTAGTATTAAATAACCCAGGATACCCGGGACCTGTACTTAAGAATTATGTCAATTTACATGATGTACTCATTGAAACATTTCTCTTGCTAATATCTAACTTTACTTTTTGTTTGGCTATTTTAAATTTATATAAGGATAAACTACATAAAGTTCAGCTATGGCTTGGTATGACCTTCTTGCTTGGTGCTGGTTTTATAACAATGGAAGTCATAGAATTTATTCATTTGGCCAATGAGGGTTTTCGATGGGATGTAAGTGGCGCTATTTCTTCATTTTTCACTTTAGTGGGTACTCATGGATTGCATGTTAGTTTTGGATTACTGTGGATATTAGTGATGATTATCCAGCTTCCATTAATTCAATTAAATCATGTGAAGCGACGTCGCATGGTCTATTTGGGGCTGTTTTGGAATTTTTTAGACATTGTCTGGATTTTTGTATTCACAGTTGTATACCTGATGGGAGCTATTTAAGATGGATCATCATGGAATGAAGGAGCCTGATTATGGAACAGGCCAAAAAAAACCAGGTATGTATTTGGTTGGTTTTATAAGTTGCGCTATTCTGACTCTATTTTCTTTTTGGGCGGTAATGTCGCAAAGGTTTTCCAAATTAGAAGTATTGGCATTTATTTTTTCCTCAGCGTGCATTCAATTTCTAGTGCAGGTCATTTTCTTTCTTCGTCTGACCACCAAAACAGAACAAGGAAGAACAAATATTATGACTTTTTTATTCACTGGTGTCGTTTTAACATCTATTATTCTAGGATCTTTATGGATTATGTGGAATTTAAATTATTATATGATGCATTAAATTTGATTCTAGTTTCAACTGAACCGCCCCAGCGCATAAAATGAGCATTGCTTGTACCATTGTGACAGGAAACCAGGATGTACAAATTACTTTCTTACCGAGTGGCTTCGATGATAGGGGTCGGAATGACCTGACGCCACCCCGCCCTCCACAGCGGACGTACGGTTCTCCCGTATCCGGCGTTCCAGTCGGTCGTTTCCTCATCGGGATCGGCTCGCTAACTCAGCATAGGCTTCTTTCATTGTGAACATCCCTAGTGTCGCGAAGAAGGAATTTGGCCATTGCATATGGTCTTTAAGGCATCGCCCCATGCCCGGGCGTTTATCGTGTTTACGCAATATCGCTTTAAGTCGACATACGAACCCCGTCTACCCATGAGAATGTCCATCTATGGGCTTGTTTAAAGTACCAAAACCAACCTTTTAATGTTGGTTTGAGACTCTCGATTACGCTCTCCATCGATTGACCCACTGTGCGTTTGGTTCGTTTTCGGATTGTATCACGCAGCTTCTTCATACTGGTTTTCCTGACTGTATGCTTTCCACACTCAAATCGATACCCAAGAAACTCGAAACCCTCGCCGATGATGGTACAATTTCCAATATGGGTTTTATCTGGATGTGACGCTAATCCGTTTTCTATCATCCACTGCTTTACGATCGCACGGGCTTTATTAGCCTCTTCTTCCGTGTTACACAGCGTGACGAAATCATCGGCATACCGTACCATCTGATAACCTTTACTGGTCATTGGCTTACTCTGGAGCGGACTTGCACCACTCTGATGTTACGCCCTCACGGGCGTGCGATCCCCACCTTCGCGGGGGACAGGATAAGGGATCGTATTTTCAGGACGAGGCACTAGCCATTTCAAACTCGATTAATATTGGTGTTAGACCCGTTTTATTACGAGTTTGCTCTTATTAATTAAGGTATTACAGAAATTAATCCAGTTCATTTTTAATTTGGGCATCTTCTGGATGCCGCGGCACTTAGGCGGTGGGGAGCAATTGTCAACACGGCCTAATCTCGAGAGTGAAAATGGATGATTTGATTACCTTTGATAATAAAATTGCTGGGGTCTTTTAAGATTATCGCAACAATATATTCCTGTAACCGCTCTCAAAATATCGCTAATTGACGCTGATTCGTGGTAATTTAGCAGCTATTATCAATAAATTAAAATGACACTGAAATGCTGCGTTTTTATTGCTCTCGACTGTGGCTTAAATCATGAATAAAAAAAATATCTTGGTCGCACGTTTTCTTACTTACACAGGTATTATGCCTTTTGTATTCTTCGGAATGGCCGTTGCCATGAACGCTGGCGGTTTAGATTATGGTTTGGCTTTATTTGCATACGGAGCTATCATTATCTCATTTCTTTGCGGAATCCATTGGGCAGCATTCCTATTTTTTTCGCAAAATTGTTCGCGAAATCTGTTATTTCACAGCAACGCTATAAGCCTTCTGGGGTGGTTATCCGTAATACCGGTTATGTCTTATTTAACTTTCGCACTGCAGATCTTATGTTTTCTATATCTGCTTATGCTTGATCTGGAACTTTATCGCAACAAAATTATTCCATTGTGGTTTTTTCACTTGCGCCTTAACGCAACGATAGTTGTTGCTTTGCTACTTTTCATTACGGCTTGCTACTCATGATATTTCATGTAGCCATCATAGGCTCAGTTGATAAAGTTATCTTGAGGCTCCGTGAAAATATCGTCTATATAATTTTTGTGACACTGGCTTTAATCCCCTCGGACTCATTTAGTTAAGTTGCCAACTATTCTAAGAGCCAGCTCATTTGAATTAAGCCACGTATCCTCTATGCGTGACCTACTACACCAATCACCAACAGATGCCAATTGCAAGAGCTTATCATAATAATATGCATGTTTTATTTTGTCATCATTGAGCTTATCAAGCAAAGCATAGCGCCATCGATGCAAGGAAAAATATTCCGGATTGCTTATATCAAATTTTAAAATTTGCTGCAGCTCATCACGTAAAAAATACTCTGTTTTTTCCAAATCATCATCTACATGCGCTTCGGCCCAGCTATTACTGGAATGCGCAACCAATGTTGTTAAGTTGTGGTTACGCTCTGGCTTGGTGGAGTTAACGGCGATACATTCCAAAGGACTATTCAAAATATTTGCAGCGATCCATGAATGCCCCCATTTTTTATGAAATCCAAACATGAGAGAATAACAAGCCAAAAATTTACTCTGGTTTAAGATAGAGTCATCAGGCAAAAACTTTTTAAAAATATGCATTGTTTGCACAGGCGGCGCTGTTGAAATGACCCAATCATAGTAACCCAATCCACTCCCATTTTTATCGAATAATTCCCAACCTTCCTTATTTTTTGCACCAAGAGGCGCAACATCACAATTAAGATTAATCTTTATATTTTCAGCCAGTTTTTTACAAAGATTGTTCATTCCAGGCGTGGCGACATAGTGCGGTTCGAACCATATCCGGTCAGTCATTTTCTTGCCCTTTTCAAAAGTTACAACTTTTCCTTGCCATTCTTGCACCAAACCAGAAGAAAAATACGGAGCGAGAAATTGTTTAAAATGTTTATTGCGTGCAGTGAAAAACTGTGCACCATTATCAAAATAAAATTCGTCGGCGTAACGGGTAGACATACGCCCGCCAACGCCCCTGGCTTTCTCAAAAATAGTAACCTCAGCATGGTGGCCAATAACATTTGCAATGGTTAAACCTGATAGACCTGCGCCCACTATGGCAATAGATAATTTCATAAACAAAATCCTTTGATAACAGACAACAAAAAAATACGCATTCAAATCATCTCGGCTAAAACTAAATATTTTTATCGGTTAATTCTCCTCGCTGTCACTAGGATTACATGGTATACCCCTTTAGACAGGGCTAATAACCCGCTAATAAATGGCGCAGGCAGATAATAAATCTAAAATCTTATTTCAACCGATACAATCCATAAAAGCCCACATAAAGAACCATCCGATAAACTAATCTAAAATTAAGGGACTAATGAAACCCGTTTGTTATCGTTCGTGATTTGATGGTCGCCTACGATATCAAACGTCAACCAGCCCCTTGATTAAAGCATATCACGTGATCACATAAATGCTAGGTTTCATTAGCAAAGGAATGCTTATGGAATCTACGGCTAGGCTGTATCAATGCATGTTTTGTCATGTACAAGTCATTATCTGTCGCAAGTGCGACCGAGGTAATATTTATGGCTCTGTCGTGTTTCTAGTGGATCTGGAACTCAACGCCAGTAAGGGTTATCATGTCGGGGCTTTGTTTCCTAACTCATAAAATGAACAGATCGATGTGGTAGGTTAGAAGCCGTGGTATCCTTAGCGGCATGACTAAGACCCTTGTTTTGTGACACACATCATGCCAAATAAATATGCCGAAAAGAAAGAGTGGAACGTACCTAAGC
>CAMDBQ010000113.1 GCA_945889365.1 Legionella genomosp. 1
ACCCCGCGTTGACCACAGCTTGACCACACTCGCTGGCTTCGCGACCACATACCCACAAGCGCAATAGCAGGATTATTTATTATTTTTTAAAGGGCTAAAGGCTCCGAAATATTTTAAAGATCGTGGTCTAGACAGTGGGGGTCATTTCACAGTGACGGATCTCCGAAATCAGTGAGTTGTCTTGGTTTGGATTAGCTTTCACTGTAAACAAACCATGATGTGTCAAGTTTTCTGCTATTGAAGAGGATGATTCGGGGCGCTTTTCTTGTTTGTTCATCGCTGCATTTTTTACGGCTTGAGTGGCTCCTAATTCTTTGCTCACGGACTTTTCGCCAACTTTGGCAACGGCTCTTAATGAAAAGCCTAACGCGTAGGGAATTGCCAGGAGCCACGCGAGAGGGATCATGCTATCCGTATTATGATAATGCCCATCCTTGCCGAGATCTTGCCATGACGGCAGGATGGAATCCATGGATCTGAGTCCTTTATTCCCACCAGCGAAAAATGAACGACAAACTTCAAACCATTTCTTGAAAAAGACTTGTTTCATATCATGGTCAAAAAAATAACGAACAGACACATGCACGAGAGGCACCACCAAGCAAGCTGCTCCTGCTGCAGTACAAGCACTTAGCAAGAGAGGAGGGAATGTTATCGACATCAACGTGCAAATCGTGGCTGTTGAAAACATAATGCTGGCTAAAGCGCTATATGCATCCATGCTGTTTGTTATTGAGCCAAAGAAGTATGACCAAAATGATAATTTACTTTGTTCGTCGAAGTCCTTTTTGTACCGCGCATATTCTTCTTGGTTGTTTGCTAATTGCGCTAATGTTAATTTAAGGTTGGTTTGTGCTTTAAGTAAATGCACTTGTTCTTCGTACTCTTCATATACCCGTGCAGCTACGCAGGCTAAAGCAAACGCTGCCACGGTAATAAATATCCATGGTGCGGGCGCTAACACGGTCAAAGTTACTGCACCAAAATAAAGATTAGGTGCATCAAGTACTCCATTGTAGGTTGCGGAAATGGAGGCTAAAAGCCAAAAGGAACGGTATTTCTCCAGCTGTCCCCTAAGGCTATTAATACGGTTTTTATTTTCCCCCTCAAATGCCGCCCACTCACAGGGCTCACTTGGCACCTCTTTAATAAGTTGCTTTACCTCTTTGATAGTGGCTGCTCTGCCGTCCCTCATTATGTTTAATAATGGGCGGTTAATCATGGAAATGCCCCCCAGCACAATACCCACAGGCATCACTAAGTAACGTAAATTCCGCACGAGGGCAAACATCTCGGTAAAGACGATCGCGTTGCGCACCCCTCGGTAGCCATTTTTTAATGCTTTCATTCCATTACGGAACCAATCCCAGTTTTCAGCAAGGTTTTTAATTTCTTCAGGAAGAGTTGCGTCAGGGTCGAGATTTTTTGCAATATACAGGTTGCCTATGGTTGCAAAACCAATCATTGCCGACGTTTCAAAAACCAGGAAAGAAAATCCTTCTTCGGTTAACAACCAATCGTGCAACATATCTGCGGAGGAGAGAGTACTGTTTGCGTATCGCGCGTCAAAAATAAACCGGAGCATGCTAAGAGAGCAACTTAGACCGTCTAATGCACCATATAGTCCATAGATCCATTTTGCATTGGTGTGTAGATCTTTTGCCTTAGGCAGAATGGATTGTTCAACACCATGTAAATATACACGTCCCCGCTCATCCAATTGCTTGTATTGTTTGGAGAACCAACTCATGTAACCCTGGTCATTTGGCTCGTTCAACATAAGTCTCTACGGGCGGTGGCTAAGATGAGCGGTAGTGTACATGCTTTGACGTTAAGTGGCAAGCGCATTTTCAAACTGGACGAATTTTATTCATAAAGTTACGGTCTAGCTAAAAATTGTAATATGGGCAATAAAATACACCGATTATGCACCCTGTGCTACTGTGCCTATAGATACAAATCTGCTACGATTGACAGCATTTGAGATCCGCTGTCGGAGATTTAATGCGGTTATTTACGCTACTCTTTCTTTCTTGGTCACTGTTAGCGGGAAACGCTATGGCAAATCATGAAAAATTAACATTTGGCTACATTGAAAAAGCAACATTGGTTGACAAGGATTTAATCCTGTCTGCAAAACTGGATACAGGTGCTAAATCGGCGTCTTTGAACGCTACGCACATTACTGAGATTGAGGTCGATGGAAAGCCTTACCTAAGCTTTATTGTGCCAAGCAAAGAAGGCGACATTGCGTTCAAATGTGAATATGTGGGCAAAGTGAATATAAAAGTTCGCTCAGGTGAGGCACAGGCTAACCCGCTGCTGTTAACATCCATCAAACGTCCGGTTGTTCTGATGCCGATTAAACTCGGTGAACAGGAGCAAATCATACGGGTTAATTTAACTAACCGTAAACGTTTTATTTATCCATTGCTATTGGGTAGAGAGGCGATTATTGCGTTTAACGGGATAATTGATCCTGCCTTGAAATACACCTTGAAAGGTCGAGCTATCGAAACTGAGCAAACCAATACGAGTAAACAATGAAATCAAATAAACATCATTTGTACGGTTTGATTCTGACGTTATTTATTGTAGGCATGGGCATTTTTTTCTATCGCCATCTTATTCTCGATGTCCCTCTTACGGATACTGAAAATGTAAATAGCTGGATGATTGAAGCCAATTTGCGCTTTAATTCAGAGAAGAATATGCCGGTCAAAGCCAGTTTTACAATTCCCTATATGCCGCCGCATTTTGCAATATTGGATGAGTATTTCGTAGCCCAACATTATGGGGTGACAACGAATCTAAATGGGAATAACCGCCGCGCTGTTTGGGCACTCAGACGCAGCAGTGGGCCTCAATCGCTTTATTATCGTGCTATTTTTCATGAGATGGAGGGTAATGATGCTTATTTGAACAAGCCTGTGCGACTTAAAATACAGCATTTAGACGATAACGAAAAAATAGCGGTCGATACCATTATCACTCAAGCGCGCCAATCATCAGCCGATATTCAAACGTTTGCACAAAGCACGATTAAAGAACTCAACAAGAAAGATGGGAATGCCAAACTACTCGTTGGTAATGATTTCAGTGATAGTCATGTGATCAATGCCGCAATCATTGTGTTAAATCAGGCTAAAATTAGCGCCATGCTGGTGCAAGGTCTTCATTTAAGTCAGCAGATCAAGGCGGATTTCAAATTATTTATTGCTGTTTATAATGGCAAAGAATGGATTTATATTAATCCACGCACTGGTACCGCAGGCCTGCCAAAAGATTTTCTTGCATGGCAATATGGCGATGAACCCATGTTTGATCTGCAGGGTGGGAAAAAACCACAGTTTACGCTTACAGTCTCTCCAACCCCTATCAATGCTCTCAGTGTAGCCAAAGCACATGGTCTGCAAACGGACTCACAATTACTGCGCTTTTCATTGCTGCAGCTTCCAGTTCAGGTTCAAGAGACGTATAAAATTTTACTCACGGTGCCGATTGGCGCATTCATTATTTTATTGTTGCGTAATTTTATCGGGCTCAAGACGTTTGGAACATTCATGCCGGTTCTGATAGCGTTGGCTTTTCGTGAAACGCATGTGATCTGGGGAATTATTCTGTTCACGGTAATTGTATCGTTTGGTCTTGCGGCGCGGTTTTATCTGGATCAACTTCGACTGCTTCTTGTGCCGAGGCTGGCCGCAATTTTGACGGTCGTGATCATGCTCATGATCTTTATTAGCGTCGTAAGTCTAAATCTCGGTCTTGAGGCAGGTTTATCAGTGGCGCTGTTCCCCATGGTTATTCTAACCATGACCATTGAGCGCATGTGCATCACCTGGGATGAGCGCGGGGCATCTGATGCAATCAAGTCTGGCGTTGGCAGTTTGGTTGCGGCTGTGATTGCTTTTGGAGCCATGAACTACCCACCGTTGCAATACCTTGTTTTTGCTTTTCCTGAATTACTCTTGGTTTTGTTGTCGATTATTTTATGGTTTGGCCAATACCGTGGATACCGATTATTCGAGCTATTCCGCTTCAATGCCTTGGCTGGTAAAGCATAATGTGGAAAATTTATCATCGATTGCGCAAAAGTGGCGTATTAAGCATTAATCAACGCAACAGCGATTACGTATTGCGATATAACAAACGCAAGTTGTATCCACTGGTTGATGATAAATTAAAAACAAAGCGACTGGCATTGCAAGCTGGCATTGCGGTTCCTCCGCTTTATGAGTTGATTGAAACTGAACATCAAATCAAAAAGCTGGATAAATTGCTGGAGCCATACTCTGATTTCGTTATTAAGCCTGCGCGCGGGGCGGGTGGTGATGGCATCATCGTCATTACGGACAAAGTATTTGGCCGTTATCGCCAAATCAATGGCCGACTTCTGACAACCCAGGAATTAAGCTACCATCTTTCTTGTCTGCTTTCAGGCGCCTACAGTTTGGGCGGCCATTCTGATTATGCGTTGATTGAGCGTCGAGTGATTGTTGACCCTGCGTTTGCCGCCGTGAGCCATGAGGGCGTTCCTGACGTTCGCATCATCACCTTGCTAGGTTATCCTGCAATGGCAATGGTTCGACTCCCTACGCGCTTGTCAGGTGGCAAAGCAAACCTGCATCAGGGTGCAATAGGAGCTGGTATTGACTTGGGCACAGGGATGACGCTGGGCGGTGTTTTTCATAATGATGCCATTGATTACCATCCTGATACCATGAATCCCATTGTCGGCATTAAAGTTCCTTATTGGGATAAAATTCTTGAAATCGCAGCGGGTTGCTATGAGTTAACTGGCTTAGGTTATTTAGGCGTGGATATCGTTCTGGATAAAGACCTTGGTCCGGTAATGCTTGAGCTCAATGCACGTCCTGGTTTAAACATTCAAATAGCTAACCGCGACGGGGGTCTTCAACGTTATCACAAGATCGAGGCCCGGGCTGAATTGGGCCGTGAATCGATTGCCGCACGAGTCGCGTTCAGTCAAAAAGAATTTGCACGCGAAGTAGACACCTCGCTGCTAGTTTCATAGATAGGCTTCGAGACGTCTCTGCGCTCCTCCTTAGCCCCACCAACGGAACGGGAAAATGTCTGGAGGCCATTATCGTAAAACGCATCGGCTTCGCGGGCTTTGCGCTGATTTTCTTGTAACAATTGCTCATTCAGATGTATTTGCCAAAGACTATTCGCTTGCTGTTTGTAGTGGTCCAATCGCGCAATAAATCGACCTAAATGATTAGCCAGCATGGGTAATTTGTTCGGCCCAAAAACCAGAAGAGCAATCAGCATCGTCAGCAGTAATTGCCCTGTGCTCATGTTGTTTTATCGTCATTACTGTTTAATGCGCGCCGAAAATTTTTAATGGCCTGACCGAGATCTTCACCGATGTTTTTAAGTTTACTTGTGCCAAACAACGCAATTACAATCACTAAAATAAGTAATAACGACATTGGGCTGATACCACTTAATCCCATTTTAATTCTTCCTATTTAAGATAGCGAAAAATCCACCCACAAGG
>CAMDBQ010000114.1 GCA_945889365.1 Legionella genomosp. 1
TCAGCTTTGTTCGTTTCACGCCGGCTTTGCCACAGCGCTTTTTCTAGTTTGCGGTCCGGCGTGATATTTTGATCATTAAATATATCCAGCAAGGGCTGATGTGGTATATCAAGTAGATTTGCATACGCTCGCAAATAACCTTTGATAAACACAGCCTCTGGCATGTTTTTATAATCATCCGCTTCCAGGAATTTAATCACACTCCCACGCAAATGCAGCTTACCCGCTACAAACTCAACAGAATAACCTTTTTGATTGCGAGCATAAGCCAATTGTGCACCGGGTTTTTCATGTGTATGTTCTTCAGCTTCATGTGCCGCTGTTTGTATGTTCATTTTTTGCTCCGATAGTATTGGATTCGCAATTAGCACCCTGTTTACAGATATGTTAAAAAACCGCAAAGCAATGAGAGAGATCAAGTCACGTAATTTGAATCCGAATTCTCAAATGTTGGATAGTATAACTGTGAATAAGGAAGGTGTCACGCGGTGGCGCTAGCCGGCACAAAATGCATTTTTTGCCACCGCCTGGCCCTGCTGGTTCTATCTTGCACTTCACCAGCTAACTGTCCACAGGCAGCATCAATATCATCTCCGCGGGTTTTGCGGGTAATGGTATTAATTCCCTTCGCAACCAATTGATCACGAAACGCATCAATTGCCGCTTTTGATGAACGTTGATATTCCGTCAATGGAAATGGATTAAACGGAATTAAATTAACTTTTGACGGCACATTTTTCAAAAGCTTAATCAACGCTTCTGCATGCTCTGGTTGATCGTTAACCCCTTTCAGCATGACATATTCAAAGGTTACCACACGCTTTGGCTCATCTTTAAAGTAGCGCGCGCACAACTCCATTAACTGAGCCAGTGGGTATTTTTTGTTAATGGGCACCAATATATTACGTAATTCATCCGTAGGCGCATGCAAGGACACGGCAAGTGCAACAGGACTTTTCTCGCGTAAACGTTCCATTTCAGGAATGATACCTGAGGTACTTAATGTCACACGGCGCTTTGATAATCCATATGCAAAGTCATCCATCATGATATCCATGGCGGCAACGACAGGCTCGAAATTCAGTAAAGGTTCACCCATGCCCATCATGACCACATTGGTAACGCGCTTGTCATGCTCACCCTCTTTTTGCGACAACTCACGCACAGCGAGCCAAACCTGGCCTATAATTTCAGCAGTTGATAAATTTCGGTTAAAACCTTGTTTTCCAGTTGAGCAGAAACTGCAATTCAGTGCGCAACCAACCTGAGAAGACACACATAACGTACCGCGCTTCACTTCAGGAATGTACACCATTTCGATTGAATTACCACAAGCCAGCTTGAGCAGCCATTTATGTGTGCCGTCACTGGATTGTTGGCAGGTGATAATTTCAGGCAAGCTGATTTCTGCGATTTGGGTAAGCCGCTCACGCAGCACCTTACCCAAGTTGGTCATTTGTGCAAAATCATAGAAACCAAACTGATGGATCCATTGCATCAATTGTTGCGCACGGAATGGTTTTTCACCGATATCAGTAAAAAACTGGCGCATTTGTTGATAGTTGAAATCTAGCAGGTTGATTTTTTGATTCATGGCGACTTAGACTCGAGCGCAAAGGTCATGCGGTTCGAAAAAGTACGCGATTTCTTGGGCAGCTGTTTCAGCACTGTCAGAACCGTGTACGGCATTGGCATCAATGCTATCAGCAAAATCAGCACGAATCGTTCCAGGAGCTGCATCTTTAGGATTGGTTGCACCCATCAGATCACGGTGTTTAGCAATCGCATGGGTACCTTGCAATGCTTGAATCATTACAGGGCCTGAAATCATGAACGATACCAATGCATTAAAGAAAGGACGTTCTTTATGAACAGCGTAGAAACCTTCGGCTTGCTCACGTGTCAATTGCGCCATTTTTGCAGCAACAACGTTTAAGCCAGCTTGCTCAAAACGTGTGTAAATTTGACCGATAACAGACTTAGCGACTGCATCCGGTTTAATAATAGACAGGGTCAATTCAGTGGTCATGGTGAACTCCGTAGTATTTAGGCATCAAAAATCAGGCATTATACACGAAGAAAGGGTAATTTGGTACAAATTACATTGGTTTCCCTACTCGCCAATTAAAGCATTAAATTCCAATGCGACGAGATTCTCCTCTACCTTGGCATCATCAATGCGATAATCAGACAAAAGACCAAGCAACTCCGTGACGTGCAAAATCAGATTATAAAACTGGCCACGGAAATTACGACAGTTGACATTGACTTCCTCTGCCTGCTCAAGGTACCTGATGATGGTTGCTTCAAGCTCCTCTCGAACGGCCGATGAATTCGAATCCTGAGACAATGCGATAAGACTTGCCTGACTTTCAGCAATCAAGATTTGATGCGCATCTTCCTGCTTGCGAAAGGCTTCGCCCATGTCAATCAGCTTAAGACGCTGCTGCTCAAGATCATCGCGCGTCATTCCACCCGGTGATTCTGCATCTTTGGCATCTTCACCAGATAACAGGTAATCAACAAATAATTTTTGTGCATACATTTGATAATCATGTGCCTGCTGAAAAATAATGCCGTTGAACACATTTTTCAACGGCACACGCAGTAATGTGAAATAGACGCTAAGCGGGTCTTTTACTGCCTTAATTAACTCATCATGTGGCAAATGAACGTTAAACCGCTCGAGAATCCGTTCGGCCGTGAGCAAACCATACGTTGAAAACCACGCAGACCAATCCGTTTGTTCCTGTTTTTCGTTCATTGTTCGTCCTGTTTTAAGGTCACATTCCGGGTATTGAGTTCTGGTTAGGACGGACTATATCTTCAAGGTACCCTTGAAAATCACCCTTCATCCCTTCAAATGCACCAGAGTCCAATGCCTGTCCCCCAGCCCTCCTATTATATTGACTTAGGCTGCCATTCACAGCAGAAGGATCATAGCCCTTTCCTTCGAAAAAATTCACTACTAGAGCGGAAAATATGTCCGCTAGCTCCTGTGTTATCGGCTTTCCATCAGAACGCTTAAGCTTACAGGACACACATTTGTCCGCATTAAAATCAAGAGTATATTGAAGTTCCAGTTCTTGTGGTGCGGCTTTAGGTATAATCCCACCAATGAAATCAACAGCCCCACCAATGACATCAACAATCCCACCTATAATAATTGGAGCCTGAGCCTGTAGCGCTTCGGCAGTTACCAAACAAAAAGCAAACTGGGCACTCATCGCGGATTGCAATGAATCGTAACCCATTTGCCTGTTATGATAAAACTCCTTCGCCATTTTGCTAACCTCTTCCCATTTAGGTTGGGCTTTGTTTTTGAGGTCACGATAATGCTCTGCTTTAGAACTGGCTTCAGCGGCTGCGGCAGCTTCAGCCTGTTTAGCTAATGCGATCGCTTCCAGTCTTTGCGCTTCATTTCTTTGTTCCTCAAACGAACGTAGGTTTTCTTCTCTAGTTGGCATTTTTATCCCCCTGTTAATTGCGTAAAATACAAACCCATTGAATTATCGTAGCACATAATCAGCGGATTGTCATCCCAATCACTCAGCACATATTGTCGATAAGATGTCCCTTGATAATCATGTGTGGTAAGCCCCGGTTTATGTGTATGACCATGCACCAAAATAGTAACGTCTAATTGTTGCATATGATTTAACATGTCAGCAATAACAACATCCATTTGTGAGGCAGGTTTACTCCGATTCGCTTGACTGCTCGCGCGCACCTTGTTAACCAGGCCGGCACGTATGGACAAAGGCAATCGCAAAAAAATCATGGGGAAAATCCGATTGCGTGTTAAGCGCCGCAACCATTGATGCCCTTTATCAAGGGTGCAATAGCGATCACCGTGCACCAGTAAAACACGCTCGTTACCGAGTGTGATCATCGTCGGTTCGGTTAATTTGATTACGTTTGCTCGTTTGGCAAAGCGATCGCCCAGCAAAAAATCTCGATTGCCAGGCATAAAATAAACCGTTACCCCTTGAGATACCAGCCAAGCCAACCGCTCAACTATCGAACTGCTCCATTCATCGATCGCATCATCACCGGTCCACACATGAAAAAAATCACCCAGAATATACACAGCACGTGTATTCGTTGCCGCCCAAGAAATAAATCGGTTAAAACGCTCAGTAATCGCTGCTTCATCAGGATGCAAATGCAAATCAGATATAAAAGCGGCGTCAATCATAAGGGCTCTATTTGAATACGATCATCCTGAATAAAGATTTGACAAGGAACATCCATCGGCTCAATCGCATCTCTTAAGCGATAAAAACCAGCAATAGACACCAATTCCGCATCCAGTGATTGGCAAAAAATACGGGCCTGTTTGTCACCCGCAATGCCTGCCAACGCCCTGCCACGCAAAGCGCCGTATACATGAATATTGCCGTCGGCCAGCAGTTCCGCGCCATGACTAACCGATGCAGTAATGACCATATCACCGCCTTTACTCACCATTTGCTGACCTGAACGCACCGGAGTTGACACTACTTTCGTCTTCGTCATTTCCACATCAGATTGAGCAGGTGGCGCAACCGGCTGATTAACTGCCGCTGCTTCACCCGTCCAGGGTTTATCTTGATTGGAAGAGCCATTCAACACAGCCAAACCTTGTGATTGAGCAAGGACGTTAAGCCGTGCATTGCCACCTTGAATGGCAATGGGAAGCAACCCGTGTTCTCGCATGCAGTGACAAAGATATTGTAAATCAAATTGCCCCATACTCAATTGCTCATCAGGGATCCCAGAGCAATCAAGCACCACAGGTGTTCTATCAAACAGACGTGGAGCCTTGGCCACGGCTTCAGATAGTTGCTGTGCAAAAAGCTCGCCATCCGTGTCTAATAATTGTAAGACTGTCAAGGTGTAAAGACGGCCCTTTAATTTAAATGCCTGTGCTTTCAATATATTATCATTCATAACAGCGATACCCATTGTCCGATTTTTTGTTTATACTAACATGCTACACGCTTTATAAAAATAACAGAAGGTCAATAACGTGGATAAGTTATGGTTGAAGTGCTATCAACAAGGCGTTCCTCATGAAATCAATCTCAGTGAATTTTCCTCCCTAGCCGACTTATTCAATGAATCATGTCGCAAATTTACCGATAAAATTGCCTACATGAACATGGGTTCAGAGATAAATTTTACTCAGCTAGATAAACTCAGTGCTGAATTCGCGTCCTATTTGCAATCATTAGATCTGCAAAAGGGCGCTAGAGTGGCACTCATGATGCCAAATTTACTACAGTATCCAGTCGCATTATTTGGTATTTTGCGCGCAGGCTTCATTGTGGTGAACGTCAATCCGCTTTATACCAGTGAAGAGCTCACCTATCAAATCAATGATTCCGGCGCTGAAGTCATTCTTGTTATGGCTAATTTCGCCAAAACAGTTGAAAGATCGCTGCCCAACATGCCTGCATTAAAGCACGTTGTTATTACAGAAATGGGCGATTTATTTCCGTCCATTAAACGGATCATT
>CAMDBQ010000115.1 GCA_945889365.1 Legionella genomosp. 1
GACCCTGATGGTTGCTATCTTAAGTAATATTTTACTGATCGTGATTGATATGTTGTTTTATAACATGATTTTCAGACGCAACAATGGCCGTGAAGATAATCGTTTGATGATCGTAATCATTGTGTTGCGTTATGTACTTCCCGTGATTACGTTAATGCTGGCTCTGTTTTTAAGTCGGACCCGAGAACTAATGGCGGACTCAGGTTCGGTTGAGTTGATGCGCGATAACGAACCTATGGCACGAGCATTGCTTAAGATCAGTGAGGATCATGATGCGCATGCCGAGCATTATGCCCGAGAATATGGGGAGACAGCGCACGAAGAAGTGCGACGTGCGTCGTATCTATTTGATCCTTCTTCGCTAGATCCGGTTAAATCGTTGAATAGTGCATTTTCAACCCATCCTGATATTCAGAAGCGGTTAGAAGCGTTGGGGTTTAAAAAGAAATAATCCGAGCCACGGCCGCTACTCCCGTAATCCAGTGCCCTTTTTCAGCAAATACAGATTCAACCCAATCAAAAACCCCAACGTTCCACAAATAATACTCATCGCTAACACCATGTTCACTTCTTTCTGCCCAATCATGACGTGCCGCAGAGCATTAACCATGTAAAAAATAGGGTTAAACCAAGTGATGTGCTGCCAAAGCGGTGGCAACATGCTGGTAGAATAAAATACGCCGCCCAGATACGTCAGTGGGGCGAGAATAAACGTTGGCACGAGGGCTACATCATCAAAGTTTCGAGCCAACATTCCATTAGTAAATCCGGCCAAGGAAAATAAAGCGGCAACCAATACCACAATAACCATGGTCATGGGCAACGTTTTTAAATCAATATCCAAAAAGAAAAAAGAGACTAAAAATACGAGCATGGCAACGATGACACCGCGTAATACACCGCCTAGCGTATAACCCAGCAAAATTAAACTGTAATGCATGGGGCTAATCAGAACCTCTTCGATGCTTTTTTGAAAGCGCACGCTAAATAGTGACGTTGATACATTGGCATAGGCGTTGGTGATAACGGCCATCATCACCAGTCCAGGCGCTATAAACAGAGTGTAATTGACCCCTTCGATTAAACCAATACGTCCACCCATAATCGCGCCGAAAATTAAAAAATATAACAAGGTGGTGATGACAGGGGGTAAAAAAACTTGGCTTGCAATACGAAACATGCGGATTAATTCCCGACGTACCATCGTACAGAGTCCAACGAGTTGTGGGTTAATGATCATGATTGATGATATCCATAAAAAGCTCTTCAAGACGGTTGGTTTTGTTACGCATGCTATGAATGCGAAGCCCTTGTTGATTTAATACGGTGAACACATCATTGAGCGCATGTTGATTCTCAACACGCAGTTCAAATGTATTGGCATCAATTTTACTGGCTATGAATGGATCCAGCGCGGGTAATTGATCTATAGGATCCATGGTATTAAACAGAAACGTTTGATGATGGAGTGACTGCAGCAGAGCCTTCATTGATGTATTTTCCAAAATAAGACCTTTGTCGATGATGGCAATATTTTTACACAATTGCTCTGCTTCTTCCAGATAGTGGGTGGTTAAAATAATCGTCGTGCCTTCGGCATTGGCTTGGGTAAGAAAATCCCACATGCTTCGACGAATTTCAATATCAACACCGGCGGTGGGTTCATCGAGAATCAATACTTTGGGTTCGTGAACCATTGCGCGAGCAATCATCAAACGGCGTTTCATACCGCCGGATAAATGACGCACCATGGAGCCTCGTTTTTCCCATAAGCCCAATTGATTTAAAAGCAATGTAGCACGCGGCATGGCCTGTTTGCGTGATAAACCATAGTAACCAGCCTGGTTGAGCAGCACATCCATGCACGATTCAAAAATATTGAGATTAAATTCCTGAGGAACCAATCCTAAACAGGATTTGGCTTCACAAGGTTGATTATCGAGATCATAACCATTAATGGCTATCGTGCCTGATGTTTTGGTTAGCAGGGTGGTGATCAAGCCAATGGTGGTTGATTTCCCCGCGCCATTAGCACCCAGTAGAGCAAAGAAATCACCGTGCTCGACAGTTAAGTCAATGCCTTTGAGGGCTTCGATGCCATTGGCGTAAGTTTTACGTAGTTGCCTAATGTCTAGTGCATGCATGGGGTTAGCTCTCTATTTTAATCATGAGCCAGTAATCTTCTATTGGCCCTAAAGTAGGTCAGTGGCGAATGCTTCAACAAGTCAGATATTTTCTCCATGTAAATACATGCAAAGCGATCCACTTGATAGGCGAAGTAGCTTTCTTCGGCTCCGGCGCGAAAGACACGATCCCACTTGGGATTAAAAAATGCTTGCTGTTCTTGCAATAATTTTGAAATCTTATGATCAATGGACGTAATCTTTACTTGCAAAGCGCGAACTGCATCGGTGTATTGGTCGGTTTTTTCATCAACGGCTTTGGTTTGTAGCTTAATATATTTTTCATCGAGCATTTTTTTAATCTTCATATCAGCCATAATTTTTTTCTCGATCGGTTGGGCTGTTTTCTGTGCGGAAATTTCTTCGCTCAGCTCTTCAACAACCAATGCTGTACGCCAATTACAATCTTTCTTCAAACGAAGAATGTCACCATAGATATGATCACCAATGTAGAGGATTTCATCGCCATTCAAATGCAAATCATCGGTGAATTTTTTAGCATTACCGCCTTGATAAGTCCCTGGTGTAATACTTCCTGAGGTGTTGGTCATCGAACCATCTTGATTGACATGTA
This sequence comes from Legionella genomosp. 1, assembly GCA_945889365.1. Classification (GTDB taxonomy): domain Bacteria; phylum Pseudomonadota; class Gammaproteobacteria; order Legionellales; family Legionellaceae; genus DDPF01. The sequence continues at coordinate 2,758 of CAMDBQ010000115.1, forward strand.
AAAATTTTAAATTGTCATAGAAAAATCGAGGTTTGTTGGATAGGGTGATGACATATTCAAACAAGTCTTTCCATGTTTCACCCTCTTCGAGAAAAGGATTGATCGCATAGTCGAGTAAAAGATGGGTGTAGTGGTAGTCTGAATTAGTCAATACAAATATTTTTTTACCATAATCCGCGCATCGCTTGAGGCCATCGACCACGGCTTTTTCGCGAATAACATAATGCTCCAGATTGTCGCTGATTTGTTTTTTTAAACTACCATCAGCATGTACCCTGTCGACAGCACCCAAGACATCTGCTGCAATAATGGAATAACTGGGGAATGCCTGCGGTGACTCCTCTTTTAAATCAACCAATTGGGCGTACAGAACACAAAAAGCGATTGAAAACGACGTATCTATTGCCATGTAATTTGGATCACCTAAATCCACATAAATACTGCGGTAAAATTGTTTTTGTTCGCTAAAATCAATTAATTGCGTGCCATGGTAACTTTGACGAATCGCGCCATATCGGCTTAATTTTAAAATATTGCCATTTTTACTATCGACAACCAAGCCACGAATCGCATCTTTGAAATGAAACGTTAGTTTTTTTATGCTGTCTGGATATTGTTTATTGGTTATCAATTGCTCGACTATGAGCTTATAAACCAGCGCTTCAAATCGTTCAGTTCGATACCGAATCAAGGTGTGATCCATATCCAGGCCAATATATTTGATTTTTTTCATGTTCAAAATACGATTTACAAAAACGTCGTGGCTCATGTTGCTTTCCTGTTTGCAATAATATTTTTTATGACGTCAGCATCGGCTAGTGTGGATGTATCGCCAAGATTTTCAGTCTCATTGTTTGCGATTTTGCGTAAAATACGGCGCATGATTTTTCCCGAGCGTGTTTTAGGCAGGACTGCGGTCCACTGTATTTCTTCGGGGGTGGCAAGCGGTCCAATTTTCTCTCGAAGGTGTTGTTTCAATTCTCTTTTTAATTCATCCGTGGGTGTTATTTCGGCTTTTAAAGTCACGAATGCGAAAATGCACTCACCTTTGATCTCATGTGGAACCCCGACAACGGCTGCTTCAGATACCGCAGGATGAGAAACAAGGGCGCTTTCAAGTTCTTCCGTACCCATCCGATGTCCTGAAACCTTGATGATGTCATCATCACGACCGGTTATAAAAAAATAACCGTTTGCATCACGGTAAGCCCCATCCCCAGTTAAATAATTACCGGGTATGCCTTTGAAATAGGTATTAACGAACCGTTCGCTGTCACCGTAAATGGTTTGCATGAGTCCCGGCCAAGGCTGTTTAATCACCAGTTTACCCGATTTTTCATTGGGTAGCGAATGGCCATGATTATCTACAATATCAGGCACAACACCAAAGAAAGGCACGCCTGCTGAGCCAGGGATTAATGGCGTGGCACCCGGCAATGGGGTAAGCATGATGCCACCCGTTTCAGTTTGCCACCACGTATTCACAATAGGGCAACGGTCTTCACCGACCACATGGTAATACCATTCCCACACGTCGGGATTGATGGGTTCTCCAACGGTTCCTAATAAACGCAGGCTGCTGCGTTTAGTTTGGGTTACCCATGTATCACCTTCTTTTCGCAAGGCACGAATGGCGGTGGGGGCTGTGTAAAAAATACTGACTTGATGTTTATCAATGATATCCCAATAGCGTGAATAATCAGGGTAATTGGGGATCCCTTCAAAAGTCAGGGAGGTGGCGCCATTGGCAAGCGGTCCGTAAACAAGGTAGGAGTGTCCAGTAATCCAGCCCACATCGGCCGTGCACCAATAAATATCATTATCTTGATGATCAAACACATAGTGAAAGGTCATTGCCGCGTAAACTAGGTAACCACCGGTGTTATGCATGACGCCTTTAGGCTTGCCGGTCGAGCCTGAGGTATACAAAATAAATAAAGGATCACTGGCATCCATAGGTTCTACCGGACAATCCGTGCTCGCAGAGTCCATCGCTTCGTGATACCAAATGTCGCGATTTTTATCCCATGTAATCGGGTTGCCGGTGCGTTTGAAAACAATCACCGTTTTGACATCAGGGCAATCAGCCAGAGCGATATTGCAATTTTCCTTGAACGGAATGGTCCTTTCACCGCGCACACCTTCGTCAGCTGTGATCAATAATCGGCAGCCAGCATCCAATATGCGTGTTTTCAAAGCATCCGCAGAAAATCCACCAAATACCACCGAATGAATCGCACCCATTCGCGCACAAGCAAGCATGGCAACGACTGCCTCAGGAATCATCGGTAAATAAATGCAAACGCGATCACCTTTTTTGATGCCGTGAGATTTAAGTACGTTGGCAAATTTACATATTTTTTCATGCAGTTGCGTATAAGTAATGGATTGGGTTTCATGCGGGGAATTGCCTTCCCAAAGAATGGCGACTTGATTGCCTCGGGTTTTAAGATGGCGATCAACACAATTATAACAGGCATTCAGTTTGCCATTGCTAAACCAGTTGATATCCAAGGTTGTAAAATCACCGCTGACAACGTGTGTCCAGGGTTCAATCCAGGTAATGAATTTTTCAGCTTGCTCGCCCCAGAATTCTGCCGGCGCATTGAGTGATTGCTGATATAAATCCTGATATTGCTTTGCATTAATATGTGTTTTTTTTGCAAACTCGGAGGGTACTGCATAGGGTTCTATCTGACTCATTATTTTAGCATTCCTTGGCGTTTTTTTTTT
>CAMDBQ010000116.1 GCA_945889365.1 Legionella genomosp. 1
GTGCGTTGAGATGAATTCACAATCCAGTGATAACAGGGTGTCGAGTAAAATGCTTGCGGTTGCTGTGGGGTATTTTTTTAGCGATAACATTGCTCCGAATTGCACATCGTCTTTGGTGCTGCCTTGAAACTGAATATATTCACCGAATAGGAGTTGATAACGGCTGACGTATTGACCGAGATGCCCTTCGGGGTAGAGGCGTTCGGCTTTGAATATGTGAGGAATATCGATAGCAACTGGTGGGCTATACGCAGGAGTTTGATAGGGTAATGATTGTCCGGCATTGACGGCAAGGCTTAGAAACTGCATTAACTCGCTGTAACCCAATGACTCATCTTGTTCGCCTAATAACGAAGCACCAAACGGCAGTAAATTGGCGCATAACTGGTTTACTGCACGGGTTAAAATTGTAATTTGTGTTTCACGGCGATGAGTGGCAATTTCAGCCGCACCTTTATCCATTATCTTTTGTGCCCAACCCAGTAGTGATGCTGTTTTGGTTGAGGTATCTCCTTTGAGTACTACCGTGATGTACAGTTCGTTGGTGTATAGATTTTGATGTTTAAATCGCGCGTGGTAACGAGTATTTAGCATGTCAGCAAACTTGCCTTGAAAACTGCCATTTAGAATGCAACTGGCTTTTTTTCGATGCGTGGTGCCGTACACAATAAATCGCTCATCAAGACCCAGTAGTGCTTGATGCAATAAAAAGCCTTGATGATTTAAGTTGGCCGGTTCTGCTATGTCAAATGCGATGCCTTGTACACGAATCACCGAGCCGAGTAGTCCAGAGTAAGACTCGAATACACTGGGTGAATTCAAGTGTGTGACTGGAAACACATCGGATATTTTCGCTTCCTGCTGCATCATTTTCAGTGATTTAGAAAGGTTCATACGCGCGAACCCTCCAGATAGACGTGTTACGTACTTGGGGTAACTCTGAAAAGCGTTTGACGCACAGTTTAAAAAAATGAATGTCATACCAGCAGACAGCCCAGCCAAACACATGCAGCGGAATGAATACCAGCCCATAAAGCGGTGACAACCCAATGAAGACACACATCGATGCCATCATATTCAACATGTGATATTCAAACGTCACACCGGCGACCATGGCAGGGCGTGTAAGTGCGCCGAACAGCGGGTTTATTGTAAGTGTGTCCATTTCCATCAACCAATTAACGTTGAATACAGGGAAGAACCACCAAAAATAATTCCCATTCCCACCAGAATCATGATGAAATACTCTTTGGGGAACTTTTGACGAGCTAAACACAAGTAGCCTGCAATGATGATGCAAAAAATGCCCACGGTTCTGGCAAGCCCACCTTGCAAATAACTGGTGGTGCGGTTGATGATGCTTTCAATGCTCTGCGCGTGAGAAAGCGATGGCATTAACAAGCACCACCCGATAACCTGTACTTTCATCTCTGCAAATTTTTTCATAATGCGGATACTCCTTCGCTGAGGAATCCAGCACGTTGAGCCTGTTTTTTAAAAAACACCTCTTCCCGGTCAATATCGATATGTGATGGTGCATTAAAGCCAATGCTGATAATGCCATCGACTACATTGAGCACTTTCATTTGAATCGCGCCATTACCAATCAGCACCTGTTGACCTATTTTTCTCGTTAAAACCAGCATCATTTTTCTCCTAACGTTGAGTTAACATCTCGTTACAGCGTTGCACATTCAATCTGACTATTTCAGGATCCGCCCGTGTGAACTGCTTGCTTGCCACATAAAAATCATTGCGTTTCCTAATCTGCCGACAAGCGTTAATCACTTGAGACAAAGTAGGCGGCATTTCATAAAAATCCCGACAATTCACAACAGCCGTGTTCACCACCTCATCACTGAATGGGCTTAAACCCTCTTGCCACTCCTTTTTAGCAAACTCCAAAAATCCCTCATTCTTGAACTGGCTGCGCCAGATATGTCCGTAAAACGCCGCGAATCGAGAAAACATCAAGTCAATGCGCTTGCTTTGACCGCTAACGTCGCTGGAATTGGATGACGTTACTTGCGAGCGGTTCATCGTCTGACTCGTCGGGTGTCCAGAACATGTCTTTTGCGGGTTCATTTCCACTATGTTTCTTACGGCTTGCACGTTTTGTCTCCTGTAGTTTATCCATGCTGATTTCATCCTCCCAGCCATGCTGTGTTAGCCAATTGGCGGGGTATTTCCATGGTGGTATCCAATCGCCCTGCATTTGCTTTGCTTCACGGTGTTTTATTTGCGAATCGATAGCTGACATGATTTTGCTGAACAGCGTGTTGTCGGGGTTAAGCGTTTGATAGGCGTTCCATGCAACGGGCTTTGATTTCTTTTCGGGGTACAACGACCAAAATTTTTCGAATTGGGATAATAAATATAAATAATTATTATCTTTATGAGGTATGGCGGCTTTTGATGATTTCGCTATGGCGGGTTTCGCAGTCTCATCTTCTGAAACCCGCATGGCTCTAGGGTTTTCGTCGTGTGCGTTTGTGGTGGCTTTCTGTGGCGGGTTTATGGCGGCTTTATTTTGGACGGAAAAACCCCTTCCAGCTAATTGGCATTTTAAAATTAAATGCCTGCCTTCCGATTCAATGGTGATTAAGTCAGCACGAACAAGGCCAGATACAGCACGACGCACCTGATCACGTGAAAAGCTCTGGCTTTTGATACCTTGGTGGGGCTCAATATAGAGCTGCTCAGCTATCGATTGATAACTGACACGCCTCTTAATACCTACTACACCACTCTTTACGTCCATATACGGTCGTATTCCTCTTAGATAAGTAAGTTGCTGCATGTGGGGTAAACCACTTAGTGCGCCTAACTCATCGCTGTTAATTGAAAAATCCATCATGAGTAATTATCCGTTTGGAACGCTCGTTTTTATTTCCATAATGTGATAATGTTATAAAAATAAATATATTTAAATCACATCTCGTGAATATAAAATATAATTTACATCACGAAATGTGATATTGCAAGCGTTAATTTAACTTGTTTGAGGTGACTTTGACTGAGCTAAACATTAAAAAAGAAATTGGCAGACGTATTCATGAAGCACGGAAAGATAAGGGGTTGACCTTAAAAGCGCTGGGTGAACTTGCTGGCGATATTAAGCAGACAAGGCTGACAAATTGGGAGCAAGGCACGCGCGCACCTGGTCCTGAAGAAATCAAGTTGCTGGCGCATGCTTTGGACGTTTCGCCAGCATTTTTGATGTGCCTAACTGATAACCGACAGCAGAATCTTTATGCAAGTCCTGTGGGGGCCTTGATTCCGGTTTTGGATCATCAACAGGCGGGTGAACCGAAAGTATGGATTCAGGCTATTCAAGATGGTCAGTCTTCAGGGGCAGTAATTCCTGTTAATTACGAATTCGCTGAATGTTTGGGAGCAAATGCGTTTGCATTGAAAATGAAAGATGACAGTATGGATCCGGAATTAAAGCGAAATGATATTTTGCTCATTGATCCCGATCAAGAGCTGAGTCCTGGTGGTTTTGTTGTAGCCAAGCTGAAAGACAATAGTGAGGTGATTGTTCGTCGGTATAGGCAATTATCTGTTGTAAATAGTGAGTGTGAATTGCTTCCGGTGAATATAGCTTGGGCTGGTGTTCATATTGATAATCAGGATGGAAGTAAAATAATTGGGTCGGTAATAAATTTAATTAGAAGCTTAAAATCATAATATAACCATGCGCGTTTGTATTGGTTATATGCATCTCAATACGACAATAATTTTAAAATTAGGATTACCACGAACATGTCAACGCACTTGAGTAAAAACCATCATGGAGATTTTGCACTAATACATCAAATGATTATTGAGGCAGAGTCCAATGTTTGGCAGCAGGTAAATAACACACTTATTCGTTTGTATTGGTCAATTGGGCAATATGTTTCAAATAAAGTAACTGCAGAAAGCTGGGGTAAAAATGTTGTGGAGGCTTTATCTGACTATATATTGTCGCAACTGCCTTCAATTAAAGGATTTTCAGCCCGTAATATATGGCGAATGAAACAGTTTTATGAAACATATAATGCACATGAAAAACTGTCAACACTGTTGACAGGAGTTAGCTGGTCTAATCATCTGCATATATTATCAAAAACAAAGACATTGGAAGAAAAAGAATTTTACCTGTTGCTTGTGTCTAAAAATCATTATTCAGCCCGTGATTTTGCGCGGATAATTGATAGTTCAACATATGAACGTACGTTGCTGGCCAATGAAAAACTGCCAACAGCGTTGACAGAATTTCCAGCAGTAACGCAAGGAATATTCAAAGATAGTTACGTGTTTGAGTTTTTAGGGTTACCTGATGATCACAAAGAAAAAGATTTGAGGCGCGCTTTAATCTCACATTTAAGGAAATTTCTACTTGAGCTGGGTCCAGACTTTAGTTTGATGGGTGAAGAATACCCTTTGCAAGTGGGAATGAAAGACTTCCGGGTAGATTTATTGCTTTTTCATCGCGGGCTTAACTGTATGATTGCAATAGAATTAAAGTCCACAGAGTTTCATCCTTCACATTTGGGGCAATTGCAATTCTATTTGGAAGTGCTTGACCAAGATATTAAAAAAGCACACGAAAATCCAACGATAGGTATATTAATTTGCAAAACCAAAGATGAAGAAGTTGTAAAATATGCATTGAATAGACATGCTTCACCAACCTTGATTGCTGAATATGAAACAAAATTGCTCAATAAAACTGCTTTACAGAATAAATTGCATGAATTTGCTTTGTATTGGGAACGTACTAATGATGAAGGTTGATTCTAAGCGTTCAAAAACAGGTATTTTCCTGTGTGGGTATAGAGAGGATTTCTTGACTGGGTTTGACTCAACTCAATTTTTAGTTGATGTAAATGAAATTGTTATATTGTTGGTGAGGTAATTTATATGAATGTACTAAACATGGTTTTAAGATAATCATGACATTAATTCTAGCAGAAGTGGATACTGATGATGGTTTTTTTGTCGCAGACACATTACTGACTTTGGTACCCGAAAAATCTCGAGAATTGCAAGAAAATGGTATTTTGGGTTTCAATGGAGAGTATCACGTACTGAAAATACATATATTAACAGCAAAGCTATGTATTGCCTTCGCAGGTAATTATGAAATAGGCCTAGAAGTGATTAAGAGCATTGCAAATTCGATTAGTGATAAAAATCATATTAATATTTCAGTTTTTGAGTTTATTTATCAGGCCTATGAGAAAATATACAATGAGAGGTTTGGACGTATTAATTTTGATGAGAAACGAGAACTCGAATGTGATTTTTTAGTGATGCTTCTACAACCGAATGGTAATGTTTTAAAGAAAATTTCCACAAATGGGATAGAAAGTTGTAAAAAAGCATATATTGGCGATGGGGCAGCACATCGGAAAATTCAATCTATACGCACTCCATATAAACATCCTGAATATGAACAGATTCAACCAGATGGTACTTCGATTACCAAACTATTTA
>CAMDBQ010000117.1 GCA_945889365.1 Legionella genomosp. 1
AGCCATTTTCGATTTGATGGAAAAATTTGCCGGTTATGGTTTTAACAAATCGCATTCCGCAGCTTACGCCCTTATTGCTTATCAAACAGCTTGGTTAAAAGCGCATTATCCGGCAGCATTTATGGCGGCGGTGATGTCGTCTGATATGGATAATACCGATAAAGTCGTGACGTTTATTCACGAATGTTCGCATATGAAGTTGAACGTGCTACCGCCATCGATTAATCGTTCGCAGTATCCATTTACTGTGGCCGATGAGCGAACCATTATTTATGGATTGGGCGCGATTAAAGGGGTAGGGGAGGCAGCGATTGCGTGCATCGTGAGCGAGCGCGAGGCCTTTGGCAGGTATTGCAGCTTGTTTGATGTTTGTCAACGCCTAGATATGCGAAAGGTTAATCGTCGCGTGTTGGAAGCTTTGATTATCAGTGGCAGCATGGATGACTGGAGTATTGAACGTGCCGTGCTGTTTGTCACGGTGGATAAAGCCATTCAGGTTGGCGCGCGCATGCATCAAAATCGCAGTAGCGGGCAGACGGATATGTTTGCCTTGTTTGATGATGCGCCGGATGTTGAGCAGTATCATGAGTGTAAAGAGTGGAACACTAAAAAGCGATTAGACGGTGAGAAAAAGACATTGGGCTTGTATCTGACTGGCCATCCAGCAGATGCTTATTTACAGGAACTGAGTGCCTTTGCTAAACCTATCGGGTCGCTCAATCCCTCTGCCGCCAAAAAAGCGATTATTTGTGGTTTGGTAACGGCCGTTCGAAAGATAGTGACCAAGCGCGGTAAAAAACTGGCTATTATTGGTTTGGAAGATGCTAAAGCCAGCATTGATATTGTGACGTTTTCTGAGGTATTTGATCCTAAGCAGGCTTGTGTTCAGGTAGGGCACATATTGGTGGTTGAAGGTGAGTTAAGTCAGGATGATTACACGGGTGGCGTGAAAATGGCAGCGCTCGCACTGTATTCGATGGATGAAGCACGTACTCGATTTGCCAAACATTTAGCCTTGACCTTAACCCCTGCAGATCAAGCTAACTTGCCGGCTATTCAAGGAATATTGGCCGCACACAAGGGAAAATGCGTGGTGCAAATACGTTATTCCAATGCGTCTTCTCAGGCTGCAATTAATTTGGCCGCAAGCTGGTGTGTGTCGCCTAATGATGAGCTATTGATGACGTTGGCCGAGTTGTTGGATCATGATCGGGTTAGTTTGTGTTATTAACGGTTATTGTAATATATGAAACAAAATGAAATCGGCGGGATGTAAAATCGGGGATTTGATTTTTAATGAAGTCTGTTCCAACTGTGTTGTTTGCGATAATATAGATTCATCGTCAGTAATGGATTTGTACCATGTCAATTGTTCGTCATTTTTTCTTGATACTGCTGGTGCTCAGTAATGCACACGCAGGCACTAAAGATCAAAATTATTATCGCACGTTTTGGGATCCTGCCTATCACGGTTCTCGTCTGGATTATTGTGTGGTGGGTAATCAATGCGGTGAGCCTGTTGCTAATCATTATTGCGAGTTGATGGGGTATGAGAAATCAGTTCAACAAGTGATTGATTATAACGTTGGTAAGACGCAGGCTTTTTCAGGTAGAAAACCATGCAAGGGTTGGCAATGCAATGGGTTTACGTTGATACGTTGTATGGCCAAGTTTACGCATAAACCGGTTAGTGCTTATTATTATCGTTCGCAAGCGTTTGTTTTCCCACGCTATAACCATACCCGTGTTGATTGGTGTTATGAGGATGGTAAGGGATGCGGTCAACGTGCTGCGAAATCGTTTTGCCGCAGAATGGGCTATATGCGTGCGCAACATTATAAAATTCAAAACCATGTGTCACAGACTAGATCGATAGGTAATCATAAGGTTTGTGTGGGTGATGGGTGTAATGCATTTAGTAGTATTACTTGTTATAGATGATAAGGGTCTGTATGGCAATCCGTTTTGGCCTCGTCTTGCAATTTCGGTACGTTATTGTCCTCCCCACGGAGGTGGGGATCCATCCCTGATGTGGAATATTGATCATGCTGAGCATGGATCCCCGCCTACGCGGGGAGGACAGCTTAACGGAGCGTATTAACAAGTCGAGGCACTAGACGGTTATTCAACTTCCTTTTTCACAGCGGCTTTTCTAACTGGTTTTTTTACTTCTTCTTTAACTTCCTCTGCTTCTGCAGGATGTTTCTGTTTAAAGTCGTCAATAATCTCAAGAACACTTTTCTTTATATCCTTATAAAATTTGCCGGCGATAGAACCAATTTCATTCATATCAGGCAATTTAGATTTTAGATCGCTCATTTTATGCTCCATGATTATAAGACCTCGATTTAAGTATAGCTTAGTTTTACAAAAATGCATTTAGTTATGATGCAACACGGCCGCTATTTTTTGGTCGCAATACAGTTTCTTTGCCCACCCTAGACATGACAAGTTTCAATTTCAAACCTATATCAAGCCCACGGATGGAGTAGCTTCATTGCCGGTTTCAACAACTTCGCAACGAGCGTTTGCTTGGCATGAATAGAAATCTTAAATGCGTTAAACGTCGCCATTTTATTATTCAAGTATTCATCACTGGTTTGTAGCGCATCGATCAAGCGCAAATCCAACGCATCTTTTGCAAGCCAATGTTCGCCCGTAGATACTTCGTCAATGTCTAATTGCTGACGGTTGGCAAGAACATAATCCTTGAAATTCATGTGGATTCTTTCTAAATCTTCTCGGAATTTCTGGCGGCCTTTGTCTGTATTCTCCGCAAACAGAGTCAGCGTGCGTTTGTATTCGCCGGCAGTTAATAATTCTACGTCAATGTCATGTTTACGTAGCAAGCGGTGAAAATTTGGCATTTGAGCCACAACGCCGATTGAACCAATAATCGCAAATGGAGCTGCAATAATGTGATTGCCAATGCAAGCCATTAAATAGCCACCGCTGGCTGCAATTTTGTCAATGGTTATGGTTAAAGGGATCTGTTTGTCACGGATGCGCTGCAATTGTGAGGCGGCTAGGCCATAACCATTCACAGAGCCGCCAGGGCTTTCAACTCGTACTACGATTTCATCTTGAACTCTAGCAATGGACAAAATGGCAGAAATTTCATCGCGGAGCTGATCGACTTGTGAGGCTTTAATATCGCCGACAAAATCAATGACATAAAGTGCAGGTTTTACTTCTTTGGTTTTTTTTTGTTTTTTAAGTTTTTTACCAAAAACGTCTGTGTGCATTTGCTGTTTGATGTCTTCGGATTCTTTATTAAGTGAAGTAATGGTGAGTTTGGGTTTAGGTTGTCGGCCTAAGGATAAAACGCCTGCAACTAAAATTATAATTGCGATAACTAGAGTGAACGCTTTTAATGCAAATAAGCCGTATTGCGCGAGGAAGCCCATGGTTTACCTTCGTTTGTTGGAAAGGAGCCATTATCACAAGGTGAGGGATACTCTGCAAGTGATTAACCAACCTAATATAAGGGTTACTATAATTGTTTGGAAAATGCCGGGTTTTTCACACATTGAGTCTATAATAATTTATAGAACGGGACATGCTGGGGTTCATCATGAAATTGGTACGGTTTGGAAAGATAGGCGAAGAAAGGGCGGGGATAATAGATGAGCAAGGTAATGTTCGGGATATTTCTCTACATTTATCCGATATCAATGCGCATGGTTTGTGTAACGAGGAACGCATCAATCAATTGAGAACACTCGATTTGAGCCAGTTGCCTTTAATCCATAAAGACATACGACTAGGTTCCTGCGTGGGCATGCCCGGTAAAATCATCTGTGTTGGTTACAACTCGATATTGCACGCAAAAGAAATGGGTGTGACGCCAATTAGCACAACGGACATGGTGGTTTTTCTTAAACCCAGTAGCTCAATCTGCGGTCCATACGATCCCATCTTGCATACGCGCCATACCAGAAAACTCGATTGGGAAGCGGAGCTCGGCGTGGTCATTGGCAAGAAAGGCAAGTATATAGGAAAAGAGGTGGCGAAAGAGTATATCTTGGGCTACACCTGTGTTAATGACTTGTCTGAGCGCTATTTACAGCTTGAAACGCAAGATAAGCAATATACTAAAGGCAAAGGATTCGATAACTCAGCACCCATTGGTCCCTATTTGGTTACAAAAGATGAGGTGCGGAATTCAAGTAAATTGCAGATAAAATTATGGGTTAACGGTGAATTGAGGCAGGATTTTAATACTTGCGATTATATTCATAATGATGAAGAGGTGGTCAGTTATTTGAGTCAATATTTTACGTTGTATCCTGGTGACATCATTTCCATGGGATCGGCGCCGGGCAGCGCGAAACACTGGGGAGAGGATAAGTATTTAAAGCCGAACGACAGGGTTATATTGAGCATTGATGGATTGGGTCAACAAGAGCAAGTGGTTATTGTTGAATAAACACCGGTTATTACGGTATTCTATACTTACCATATTAAGGAGAATGACATGTATAAAAAGGTATTGTTTGCAACAGATTTTGATGAGGTGGGGATTAACGCCGCGCATAAAGCTAAAAAAATAGCTGATGAAAATGGCGCGCAGTTGTTTTTAGTCCATGTTGTTGAGCCCATTCCAGCTTATGCTTATCCTGGTTTTGCCGGGTTTGCGGAAGTTGAGGTGTCTATTCGTGAACAGGCTGAAAAAGAGCTGGCTACATTAGCCGAACGCCTTGGTGTAGATCTGAAACACCGTTTTCTCGAATTTGGTTCGACTAAAAATGAAGTGCTGCGAGTAGCAGAAGAAAATAAAGTTGATTTAATTGTTACGGGTAGCCATGGTAAGCATGGCTTGGCATTATTGCTAGGGTCCACCGCACAGGCCATTTTACATGGAGCACATTGCGATATGTTGATTGTGCGTCCGCCAAAATAAAGCGCCTTAATGTAGGATGATGATATGTAGGGCGCGCGCCGCGTGCCCGCATTCATTTTAGGTTGACCTCTATTGCTAGAGACTGTATATGAAATTGTTACGCAGGGTTCAACACATACCCGAACTCAACGCCGGTTGCGTTGCTACCATTGGGAATTTTGATGGTGTGCATCGTGGACATCAGGCTTTATTGGCCACGTTGCGAGAACGGGCATCTCAATTGCAATTGCCGACGGTGGTTTTGTTATTCGAGCCTCAGCCTGGAGAATATTTTAACAGGGAAAAGGCACCTCTACGATTGTATCGGTTGCGTGAGAAAATTCAGGCGTTGTGCCCATGTGGCGTTGACTATGTTTATTGTTTGAAATTTGATAAGCAGTTGGCCACCATGTCACCAGCTGAATTTGCTGAACACATTGTTTTTTCGCGACTTAATGCTAAATATTTATTGCTGGGCGATGATTTTCGTTTTGGTCGTGACCGCGGTGGTGATCTGGCTTTACTTAAAACAATGGGTGAAAAAAGTGGGGCGGTTGTTGAGG
>CAMDBQ010000118.1 GCA_945889365.1 Legionella genomosp. 1
CCCTTCCAGGTTGATTTAATTGACACACATTTATCACTTATGTATATATTAGACACTAATATGCATTCTGTCAAAGCAGGTAATGTTTTTTATGTACATCAGGGTGTCATTATGCACGCAAATCTCTGCCTTATGGTATGATTCACCTCATTCAGTAATTTCGAGATCCCGTAAGTCATGACAATTGAAAAAGTGGTCATTATCATTCCTACATATAATGAAGCAGCAGTGATTCAAGAAACCTTAACGGCGGTGTTTAACGCCACGCAGTCTATTCCAAACGCCGACATTCATGTTTTGGTATTCGATAGTTCATCCACTGATGACACGCAGCGTTTTGTAACTGATTTTGCAGCGCACAATGATAAACTGCATTTAAAAACAGAATTGAAAAAATCAGGCTTAGGATCCGCATACATGCAAGCCATGCGTTATGCGTTAACCGAATTATCGGCAGACATTGTTTTTGAATTTGATGCTGATCTGTCCCATCAACCCGAATACATTGCTCCCATGCTTGAAAAAATAAAAACAGGGGATGTCGTAGTAGGAAGCCGTTATGTCCCAGGAGGAAGTATTCCTGCAAATTGGGGATGGCATCGAAAAGTATTGTCTATGCTTGGCAATTGGGTCGCACGCATTCTACTGACAATGGCATACAAAGATTTTACCAGTGGATTTCGAGCCACGCGTCGCCATGCTTTGCAAGCAGCACTCCCTGAAGCATTTTTATCCAATCAATATGCATATAAGCTGCAATTATTATGGCTGCTGCATAAAACCGAATCTAAAATTTATGAGCACCCCATTGAATTTATTGACCGAGAAAAGGGCGTCAGCAAACTGCCCGCAAACAGCGTTGTCGATGCATTGCGCGTTGTTTTCACGTTGCGTTATTACGAATTGAAACGTTATTTGAAAATGTGCCTGGTAGGCTTCTCGGGCATGTCAGTCCAGTTTTTGGTATATAACCTGTGCCGTCAATATTTACCACCCTTTAGCTCCATGCAAATAGCTGTAACCATGGCGATTGTTAATAATTTCATTTTAAATAACCATTTTACGTTTAAACAACGCCAGCATAGGTCGCAATACAATAAAGCTAAATCGATGACTATCTTTTTGGCTTATTCGCTTGCCTATATCTATTTGCAAAGTTATTGGCAGGTTGCAGGGGTTAAACTGTTTGGCGAGGGTGTGTTAAAGGAAAATGGAATTATTTTCACGGGCATGATCTTGGGTTCGTTTTTAAACTATGTTGTTTACTCGCGCATTGTTTGGCGCGAGCAAAAAACTACCCCTTCATCCGCACAACCTTATAATAATATTTCCTGATTTCAGCACCACGCCCTTGGCTATGCGACCACAGTATGTTTGGTTTTGATATTGCAGTGGCTCGCATAGTGACTTCCGGGGTTTCAAACGTTTCAGCATGCTCATCAATCAAAATTAGAGTCTTACCGGCCACCACCTCGCCTTTTGACCAGTATTGATACATTAAACTGTTATGTGCAAATATATCAGCGCCGATAATTTTATACGTTTTGGCTATTTGTCCCCGCTCCAAAAATTTTGCTTGATAAAATGCCAGCTCACTACCGATGTTATAAAGATCCATCGGTACAATCAGCGGGGTGGTGTGCGTTGTTGTTTCAACATCGACAGCGACAGCATGCACTTGTCGAACTAAATCGTTCCATGCGATGTATTTGCTGAACAGTTTTCGGTTGATGTCTTCTGGCGTGCCGAAAATAATACAAAACAGCATACTGCAGTAAAATAGTAATAAAATGACGGCTGTAATTAACCAGCCCTTGCGCAAAGCGGGTTTCGCTCTGTCAATCAGGATCGCAAGCCACGGCACGATCGCAACAAGGCTAGGGCCAATCCAGTTAAATTTGATTGTATGCGTGAAGCTAAATATTGAAAAAACAGCCAGTGGAACCAGAGCGAAAATTTGGAGAAAACGCCTGGTTTTTACATCAAACAGACGTCGTTCTGGCGTGCTTTTTTTAAATAACGCCAAGAATCCCAGTACACCTAGCGGTGTTAAAAACGCAATAAACAATCCAAGCAGTTGATGGAAAGAAAAAGAAGAAGGGTCTTCAAATCGACGTGTACTTTGAAAGATAAACGAAACCCATTCATGCGTAGCATTCCAGTAAATGACCGGTGTAAACATAAGCACTGTAATCAGTAGACAAATATAGGGTTCTTTTCGTAAAAACCAGACTCGCGCGTGCGGAACTATAATTAAATACAATATTGCCGCAGGCCCTAATAATACAATGCTATATTTTGAAAGCATGCCCAGCCCAAGCCAGATCCCGGCAATATACCAAGATGACTGCTTCTCCAGTACCAGCGCTTGGTATAAATAATAAAGGGATGCCGACCAACAGATGATCAGCGGTATATCAGGCGTAATGACTAGCGAATGCAAGAAGAAAAAGGGTAAGATTGATAGCAACATAACTGCATAAAGGCCTGCACCTGGCTTGATTAACCGGGTTAATTTGAAACTAAACAGCGCCGCACCCACCCAACAAAGAATAGAGGCAATGCGGACGCCAAATTCATTGGTGCCAAAAATCGTGGTGAAGATTTTAATGAGCATAGCCACCATAGGCGGGTGATCAAGGTAACCGAAGTCGAGATGCGCTGAATAATTCCAGTAATAGGCTTCTTCGACCAGCAAATCATTTGAGCCAATGCAAAGCAGCCTTATGAGTAAAGACACGGCTATGATAATGAACGAGTATGCAATTAATCGTTTGGGTGTTGAGGTAAACATGGAGCGTCACTCATTTTTATAAAGTGACATTGTAACGAATACTAAAAAGTGATGATACGTAATGGACAAAAATCAACAGACTTTAAATTTAAAATCAGTACAATCATGGTTAACTCCACGTCCGCATGATGCCAATAAAGGGCAATTTGGCCGAGTATTGGTGATTGGTGGTGATCATGGTATGCCGGGAGCTGTACGTTTGGCTGCAGAAGCGGCTCTTCGTGTAGGCGCTGGCTTGGTGATGGTTGCGACCCAGCCTGAACATGTGAGCAGTGTAGTGGGTACGCGCCCGGAATTATTATGTTATGGATTGGAATTGCCGCCGGTTAAGCTGGATGCATTAATTGCAACGGCCACGGTGATCATACTTGGGCCTGGTTTGGGACACAGCGATTGGTCTAAAGAACTATTTTATAGAGGATTGCAAACCTCTGTACACTTAATAATAGATGCCGATGGTTTAAACTGGCTTGCGCGCAATACGAGGCATTCACCTCATCAACATTGGATTCTAACACCACATCCTGGTGAAGCAGCGCGCTTGTTAGATATCACGGTGGAGCAGGTTCAAATGGATCGAGTGCATGCAGTTCAGCTATTGCAGCAGCGATATGGCGGGGTGATCGTATTGAAGGGTGCTGGCACGTTATTAGCAACCGCGAACCAACCAATACAACAATGTATAGGTGGTAATCCCGGCATGGCCAGCGCCGGCATGGGTGATTTACTCAGTGGCATGATCGCGGGTTTTGTAGCCCAAGGATTGGATTTATGGCAGGCAGCGCAAGCAGGGGTGATGTTTCATGCAGAAGCCGGGGACAGGGTCGCGCACAAACTAGGCCAACGAGGCTTGCTGGCCAGTGATCTGTTGGATGAATTACCCCAGTTGATCAATCCAAAGTAAGATGATATCCGAGGGGTGAATGATATGTAGGGAGGGAGTCACAAGGGAGTAATTACATTGTATAATCATCCAAGTTTTCAGAATCAATCATGAGGTGTACACATGGCAGGTCATAGTAAGTGGGCGAATATTAAATTTCGCAAAGGCGTACAAGATGCAAAACGCGGTAAAATTTTCACAAAATTAATTCGTGAAATTTCCGTAGCAGCGCGCACAGGCGGCGGTGATGAGTCTGCCAATGCTCGACTTCGTGATGCGATAACCAAAGCCCTGAAAGCCAATATGAAACGCGATACCATTGATAATGCAATTAAGCGCGGCGTCGGTGGGTTGGATGGCGCGAACATGATTGAAATGTGTTACGAAGGATATGGCCCCGGTGGCGTAGCCATTTTGGTGGATTGCCTGTCTGATAATAAAAACCGTACGGTATCTGAAGTAAGGCACGCATTCACAAAATATGGCGGAAATTTAGGCACAGATGGTTCCGTATCGTATCTATTTAACAAGCAGGGCGAAATTTTGCTGGCTCCCACGCCTGAAGATGAACAAGCAATGGAGGTTGCAATTGATGCGGGTGCTGATGACGTTTCCATTGAAGAAGGTCAAATCGAAGTCATTACACCCGTTGAAGCTTATCATATCGTCTTGTCTGCATTGAACGCATCCAATCTTGAAGTCGAGCATTCCCATATCACTATGCGTGCCCAAACCACGGTGGCATTGGATAAAGACACGGCTGAAAGTTTGGAAAAATTAATAGATGCATTGGAAGATCTGGATGATGTGCAGGCCGTTTATAGCAATGCTGAGTTCCCTGAATGCCTTGTTGAATCAGAAGAATAATGACCATCATTTTAGGGATTGATCCCGGGTCGCGCGTTACGGGCTACGGGATTATCAGAGAAAACAATCGAAAATTAGAATACATCGATAGCGGCTGCATTCGAACAGCCGATGGTGAATTAAGCCAGCGGTTGTTGGAGATTTTTAACGGCATTTGTCATTTAATGGAAACCTTCACGCCTACAGAGGTGGCCATTGAAGAAGTGTTCATGCATGAAAACCCCAGTTCCGCATTAAAGCTTGGCCATGCGCGAGGTGTAGCCATGGTTGCCTGTGCATCGCATCGGGTCAAGGTTAATGAATATTCAGCCCGTGAAGTTAAGTTATCGCTTGTAGGGTATGGAGCCGCTCAAAAAGAACAGGTTAAGCACATGGTGGTTAACTTATTGATGTTAAACAGCGCACCACAAAACGATGCGGCTGACGCATTGGGCATTGCCATTTGTCATAGTCATATGCGCAATAGTCCATTGACGGTAGGCCCACGACGCGCAACAAGGAGACGAACGCGATGATAGGTTGGTTAAGTGGCCGCGTTGCCGACAGGCATCAGCCTGGAAAATTGGTGGTAGATGTGAATGGTGTAGGTTATGACGTTGAAACATCGCTACCTACGTTTTTTCAATTGGAAGCACAGCAAGGCACGATCGAATTACACATTCATACCATCGTGCGAGAAGATGCGTTGTTATTGTATGGGTTTTACGACAAGCA
This sequence comes from Legionella genomosp. 1, assembly GCA_945889365.1. GTDB lineage: Bacteria > Pseudomonadota > Gammaproteobacteria > Legionellales > Legionellaceae > DDPF01. The sequence continues at coordinate 5,259 of CAMDBQ010000118.1, forward strand.
AGAGCGTGCATTATTCCGCGCGCTAATCAAAGTAAACGGCGTCGGCCCCAAAATGGCAATCGCGATTCTTTCAAGCATTAGTCCAGCGGATTTCATTCAATGCATTAATCAACAAAATACGGATTTTTTAGTTAAATTACCCGGGATT
>CAMDBQ010000119.1 GCA_945889365.1 Legionella genomosp. 1
TAAAAATATTTTAATGATTGGGCCAACGGGTGTAGGTAAAACTGAAATTGCTCGACGTTTGGCCAAGTTAGCCGGCGCGCCTTTTATTAAGGTTGAGGCAACTAAATTCACCGAAATAGGCTATGTTGGTCGAGATGTTGATTCGATTATACGTGATTTAGCTGATATCGCTATCAAACAAGAGCGTGAATTGGCTGTTAAAAAAGTTCAGCATCCTGCTGAGGATGCGGCTGAAGAACGCATACTGGATATTCTCTTGGCTCCTGCTCGCGGTGCGACAGAAACGAAGAAAGACTCATCGACCAGGCAAACGTTCCGTAAGCAATTGCGAGAAGGGATGCTGGATGACCATGAAATTGAAATAGACATTATGGCGTCGCCAATTGGGGTGGAAATCATGGCGCCTCCCGGCATGGAGGAGATGACCAACCAATTGCAGTCGATGTTCCAACAAGTAGGAACGGGTCGTACCAAAACCCGCAAGCTCACGATTCGCAAGGCGATGAAAATCCTGGGTGAAGAAGAGGCTTCAAAATTAATCAATGAAGACGATATCAAACTCCGTGCTATTGAAAGTGTCGAGCAAAATGGCATTGTATTCATCGATGAAATTGACAAAGTAGCGAAACGTTCAGAGCAGGGCGGCGATGTATCTCGCGAAGGGGTGCAACGTGATTTACTGCCTTTGGTTGAGGGCACTACGGTGTCAACCAAATATGGCATGATTAAATCAGACCATATTTTATTTATCGCTTCAGGTGCCTTCCATGTGGCTAAACCATCGGATTTAATTGCTGAACTCCAAGGTCGTTTGCCGATTCGAGTCGAATTATCTGCATTAAGCGCTGAAGATTTCGTACGTATTTTGACTGAACCTAACGCGTCATTAACAGAACAATATTCGGCCTTGATGAGTACAGAAGGGCTGAACCTGAGTTTTGATGAAACAGGCATTCGTCGTATAGCTGAAGTGGCTTGGCAAGTGAATGAAAATACCGAAAATATTGGCGCGCGCCGATTATATACGGTAATGGAGCGTTTGCTTGAGGTTGTTTCTTTTGATGCAACCGATAAATCAGGCGAGGATGTATGCGTGGACCAAGATTATGTGCAGACACATCTAGGTAAATTGCTCGCGGACGAAGATTTGACTCGTTATATTTTATAAAGGACGTCGTTCATGACCAAGCCATATATTTTGGTGTTGTATTACTCACGTACGGGTGCTGTGTCGCAATTGGCACAGTTCATTGCGCGCGGTGTGGGGCGAATTGATGGCATTGAGGCGCGTATCCGCACAGTGGCTCCTGTGTCTACTACCTGTGAGGCTGTAGACAAGGCTATTCCTGATGCGGGTGCACCTTATGCTAGGTTAGATGATTTACGTGATTGTTCAGGATTGGCATTGGGTAGTCCAACACGATTTGGCAACATGGCTGCTCCCATGAAGTATTTCCTGGATAGTACATCATCATTATGGTTGGCTGGTGATCTGGTTAATAAACCGGCTTGCGTGTTCTCATCGTCAGCCTCGATGCACGGTGGTCAAGAATCAACGTTACTTAGCATGATGCTGCCTTTGATGCATCACGGCATGATGATACTAGGCTCGCCTTATACCGAACCTGCCCTAAATACGACGCAAAGTGGCGGCACACCCTATGGGGTAACCCATGTGGCGGGGGTTACCAATGATCGTCCTTTGAGTCAGGATGAAATGGATTTGGCGAAGGCCTTGGGTGAGCGTTTGGCGAAAATCGCGTTGAAAATGTAGATTGGTAGTGACATTCCGCCATTTCCGGGAACTATCCGAGCCGCGGACTCGGATAGTTCCCGGAAATGGCTTGACGACAGCAATATGATGGCTGGAGCCTGATTTAATATGAAAGTAATTAGTTTTAACGCAAATGGTATTCGTTCAGCTGCCAAAAAAGGCTTTTATGAATGGTTACATCAGCAAAAGGCTGATTTTGTTTGTATTCAGGAAACCAAGGCACAAATAGATCAGCTAGCGTCTGAATCAATCTATTTTCCCAGTGAATTTCACTGTGAATATTATGACGCTGTAAAAAAAGGCTACAGTGGTGTTGCAATATATGCACGCAAAAAGCCCCTGCAGGTTGTGAAGGGCCTAGGATTTGATTATTGCGACAATGAAGGACGCTATATTCAGTTCGATTACCCAAATTTAAGTGTGGTGTCACTTTATTTACCTTCAGGTTCAAGTGGTGATGAGCGGCAGGTGGTAAAATATGATTTCCTCGCGCGATTTGCCGAACATTTACTAGAATTGAAAGCTGCAGGCCGTGAGCTTATTATTTGTGGTGATTACAATATTGCGCATAAAAATATAGACATTAAAAACTGGCGTGGTAATCAGAAGAATTCAGGCTTTCTGCCTGAAGAGCGTGCTTGGCTTGATCAATTATTTGGTGAGCTAGGTTATGTCGATGCGTTTCGTTTGAAAAATCAAGCTGAAGAGGAATACACCTGGTGGTCTAATCGTGGCCAAGCCCGAGCGAATAATGTTGGATGGCGGATTGATTATCAAGTGATTACGCCAGGATTGGTTGAACAGGTGCTGGATGTCGATATTTATCGTGATACACGATTTTCAGATCATGCGCCGTTGTTAGTCGAATATCAGGGGGAATGTTGTGCTTAAATTAGCCAGCTGGAATGTAAACTCTTTGAACGTTCGTCTGGAACAAGTGCTTGCATGGCTTGAATCTTCTCAAGTGGATATTTTAGGCTTGCAAGAAATTAAGATGACGGATGATCAATTTCCAATAGACGCGTTTACCGATCGCGGTTATTACGTTGTTTTTGCAGGACAAAAAACCTACAACGGTGTCGCTATTATCAGTCGTGAGCCGATTCAAGATGTTGTAACCGATGTTCCCAATTTGGACGATCCTCAACGACGCATTCTTGCTGGAACGATTGGGGATATTCGTTTTATTAATCTTTATGTACCGAATGGAGCAGCTGTAGGCACAGATAAATATGACTATAAGCTGTCGTGGTTACCTCATGTCACAGCCTTCATAAAGCAGGAATTAATCAAATATCCGCAGTTGGCTGTAGTGGGTGATTTTAATATCGCCCCGGACGACAGAGATGTGCATGATCCTAAGGAATGGGAGAATTGTGTTTTAGTCAGTCCCTTAGAGCGTCAAGCGTTTACTGAGTTACTGGCCTTGGGATTGCATGACAGTTTCCGTAAGTTCCCACAAGAAGAGCAATTATTTAGTTGGTGGGATTACCGAGCTGCCGGTTTTCGTCGAAACAGAGGCTTACGTATTGATCATATCTTATTGAGTGACTCACTGATTGATAAATGTTCAGTAAGTGCGATTGATAAAGAGCCTCGCAAAGCTGAAAGGCCTTCTGACCATGCGCCAGTGTGGGCGGAGATTGCCTGATTTGTGGGTTACAAGGTTGGCGCTATACGCGTCTCAATCTGTTTTATCTTTGTGTTCAGGCCCTCAGCCCTTTCTTTATTCACAAAACACGCTGGTTTGAAAAATAGAGGTGCATATGCCGTTTCATCAATCGCGGCTTTTATAGCACAAACGGTTTCTTTGACTAATCCTTTTATTTCTTCATGCTGCTGTGATAGTGCGTTTTTGATCAGAACACTTTCTTGAGTCATGTCCCGTCGCATACGGTTTAATGAAATTTGAGGTGTCAGTTCAGGTCCTAAGTGCTTATTGCTATGAATATCAATCCATTCTAGCTTGAGTTTGTCTAGCCTTGTTAGATTTTCGTTCCTGCTTGCTTTACCTAGCACAGTTAAGAGAGCTGATTCGAAACATGCTTTATAATCGCTCTCTAATTTCTCACAAGCCTTGATCTCATCTACATAAAACTGTTGAACCAGGATTGCTTTGCCTTCAGTTTCAAAGGCCACCGTCATTCTTGGGTTGATGGTATATTCATGCGCTCCGTATGGACCATACCAAGCGTTACGTGCAGCATGATAGATGCTGTCTTTTGCCGTTACATAACTGGTGGCCAGCAACAGTCCAATGTATACGGTTGGAATGAGGACAACGATCGAAGCTATTTCCGAAATAACAATGTGCGATAAGGGTGCTGCAACTAATATTACGACAGCGGCCACAATAATAAACGGAATTAATGTTCGTACAATTTGTTGAGCAATATTGTTTTCATTATTCGTAATATCATAAAATTCAGCCCAAAGCGGTGCAAACGGTTGAAAGAATTTGTAAAGCGTTTTCTTGGCTTCAGCAACATAGCGTGCTGAACGCTTGTAATTGTAAAGATCAAGCCATGACAGCCTTGAACTTTCATTCTGTGTAGAACATCCGCTTCCTTGAATGACACCATGTGCGTCAGCAATTTGATCCAATAAAATTTCGGCTTGCCTAAATGATTTACATGAGAACAAAGAAGACACGGAGTTCTCTATTAGGTTATTAATGGTAAGGGATTCTTCAGGCAGATGTCCTCCATTGAAAAGATAAATATTATTTTCAATGTATTTTAAAAGGGCTTGTTCATACAATGGAAGCCAGGTATCTGCTGTCAGTAGCTCGTTATTGATTTGGCCCTGTGAAAAATGTTTTGCTTGATCTTGGTTGAACTGATCCAAATTTAAAATAGAGATAGGATTGTCATGACGTTTGCATGTATTGTTTAGGTGTTTAAAATACGTGCCGGTTAATTTTTTTTTTCTTTCGGTGTTGGTTCTAATCTGGTTAATTAAGGCTATGTAGTCTTTATTTTGTCTATGGAATGAAAAAGCTGTTTTAGCCATTTGAATTATATCTGCGCGTGTCTCAGTCGTAGTGAACCAACTCAACAATCCGCGCTTATCAATCGCTTCAACTTTGCCAACAGCTAGCCTAAGTTGCTTGCCGGTACACGTAAGTTCAAAAGCGGTGCGATCGTTTAACGTTAATAAATCATAACCAGGAATAAATTCACACGCCAGATTTAAAGCTATCATATTAGCACCTTTATAAAAAACCAACCGTTAGATAGAGTACTCTTAATATATTAAGGGAACATTAAATGATCAGTGACCTATTGCGTACTTGATATTTTAAAATGAAGAGTTGTTGATTTAAAATCGGAGATCTGGTATTGTCGTTCGTCATTTTGAGAGTATGGTACCTGACTTGATCGGGTGGCGATATTCGTTATGTAAACATTAGAGAGTGGTATTATGAAAGCTTCGATTCATCCAGATTATAAAGTTATCAATGTGACTTGCAGTTGCGGACATGTGTTTGAAACTCAGTCAACCTTGTGCAAAGATTTAAGCATTGAAGTTTGTGCTAGCTGTCATCCCTTTTACACCGGCAAACAAAAACTGGTTGATACTGGTGGTCGTGTACAAAAATTCCGTGATCGTTATAAATCTCGCACT
>CAMDBQ010000120.1 GCA_945889365.1 Legionella genomosp. 1
TTTGGATGGCAATAGCAAGGGGGTATTGATAAAATATGATTTGAGATTATTTGGCACGGGTGAAATCCACAATGAAAACATTATATTCCCCAACAACAGATCACAGCATATGGTCTGGCAGAGCGGATCCCCAAGATGCTGAATACGTCTATCAAACCATTCAATTTTTAGACCTGAATCACCTGATCGGTCCCGTTAAGGGAGGTTATGCGTTGCTGGGCTTTGAATCAGACACGGGAGTAACTCGAAATCAGGGCAATGCTGGCGCTAAAGAAGGCCCTGCGTCATTTAGACGTGCGCTTGCCAAATTCCCCATACATTCATCATTGAACTTGTATGATGCAGGGAATGTGACTTGCCTTAACGGTGATTTAGAAACCGCTCAAACCGAACTCAGCATTCAGACCTCTAACATTTTATCGCACAATTTAATCCCCGTTGTAATCGGCGGTGGACATGAAACAGCGTGGGGGCATTTTCAAGGTGTGACCAAACACTACCAAGAGGCCGATGTTGCCATTCTCAATTTTGATGCGCACTTTGATTTGCGCCCCCTGATTGACGGTAAATTTGGCAGTTCAGGCACCCCCTTTTGGCAAATAAATGACTTATTAACGTCAAGTAGTAAACCATTTAACTACTATTGTGCAGGCATTCAGCCCTTCTCAAATACCAACACATTATTTAATTACGCAAAAGAAAATCATGTTCAGTATCTATTAGCAGAACAAATTCATGCCAATCCACATGACTTAAGCTTTATTGAAAACATCATTCAGTCACATCAGCATATTTATGTTTCCATATGCCTGGATGTGTTTAGTGCAACGCTTACGCCCGGCGTTAGCGCGCCGCAAGTATTAGGCATTGGAGCTACGTATGTGATTGAGGCTTTAAAATTATTAAGGGATAGCGGAAAGGTGATAAGTCTGGAGATCGTTGAATTAGCTCCGGCATATGATACCAATGCGCAAACAGCGAAGTTAGCGGCATCATTATTAATGACGTTTTTGACTAAATCACATAATAAGTGCCGATAGCCACTGTTCTATTATATGGCAATTGATAAAATTCAATATTTAAATTAGCGGAATAGTTTCTAACCAAGAATGAAAATAATTTTTCCTGCCAAAAGAACCACATCGTGTGATGCTCACGTGAAGCAACCACATAGGGGATTTCAATAAAAAACATGGCATGCTCGACATCCACAGCAAAGGGTAGAAGCTCTCGATCATTAGCCGTGTATAGTGCTTGTGGAATGGATACCGTATCCATGAAACCATAATGCAGGGTTAACTCACATATATTTTCTTTCAAACAGGTTACTTGAAATCGATCAGCGGAAGAAACCACAGGAATATTTTCAACGGTATAGTTTACAATCAAAACGTGCTCAGGAATAGTCCGATTAAGCTTCAGAAAGTGCAAGAAACTTCCGCCACTTTTATCATAAATATCCGTAATAAAAATTGCCGTGGTATTAGGAAGGTGGTTTAGACTTTTATAATTCAGTTGTTTTAATGTTTTTGAAAAGTCTTCTTTTTTCATGTAATAGGTTTGTTGCAAATACCGTCTGCCCTTATTCCATGTATACATGACAAAACCACACGCACCAGCAAACACGACAGGCACCCACCCACCGGTCATTACCTTCTGAATATTTGCACCCAAAAATGCTATGTCTATGATGCCAAAAAACAAACACAAACTCACCACAGCGACGGGATTCCAGCGCCACGTATTAATCACCAGATAAACGACAAGAGCGCTGGTGAAAACCATCACGAGGTTAACGGCAATACCATAAGCATGCGTCAAAGCATCAGAATTTTTAAACGTTAAAACCAGAAACAGTGTACCAATAGCGAGGATTAAATTTATTTGTGGAATATAAATCTGACCGCTAATAGAGCTTGATGTTTGAACAATGGGCAAGTGAGGGTACAGCCCCAACAATACGGCTTGTTTCGTAATGGAGAACGTGGCTGAAATGACCGCTTGAGATGCGATTATAGTTGCAACCGTCGCAATGATAATTAGCGGCAGAGAAAATGCTTTAGGTGCAAGCATGTAAAACGGGTTTGCTATGGCCTCGGGATTCGTCAACAAATAAGCCCCCTGGCCAAAATAACTTAACAACAAACAGGGCAAAACCAGAATATACCAAGTCAAGCGTATGGGTTTTTTACCGAAATGTCCCAAATCCGCATAAAGCGCCTCGCCACCCGTCATAACCAGGAACACACCGCCTAACAGTGCATACCCTCTCCAACCATTCTGATAAAAAAATTCAAAGGCATACCAAGGATTAATGGCCTTGAGTACAATCGGATTATGGAAAATTTGTACACCACCCAATAGGGCTATTACACAAAACCAGATGAAGATAATCGGACCAAAAATAACACCAATTTTTTCAGTGCCAGCCGACTGCACGTAAAACAAGGCCAGCAGTACGATAAACGTCAACGGCAAAATCCATGATGAAAACGCAGGAATAACGACATGAAATCCCTCAAGGGCACTGATCACAGAAATTGCCGGCGTTAACATGCCATCACCAAGCATCAAGCCTGCGCCAAGTGCGCCAACGACAAACAGAAATCTGGATCGATTGGGATTTTTGAGTTTAATCAACGCAAACAAAGCTAATATCCCGCCTTCGCCATCATTGTCTGCACGCAATAGAATAACCAGGTATTTAATGGAGATAACAAGAATTAACGACCAGAAAATCAGCGATAAAACACCCAGCACATTGATTGAATTAATCGGCACTCCACGCAAGGATTCACGAAGTGCGTATAAAGGACTGGTTCCAATGTCGCCAAAAACAACGCCAAGCGCTGCTAACGAAAGCGCGGGAAGTGATTGGGAGGAGGATTTTTCTGTTGCATCCAAAGCGGCAAATCCTGAATGGTTCAATTCAAAAAAGCATACCAGTAGCACCGGTACATTGCAATTATGAGCACACACAGGCCTTAATTCATGGCTGGTAACTCCCCACCTTATCATTACCCACGGCTGCCCCATTAAAATTATGACCGGATCAAAATCATGACGTCATCATGGCTGAGCGGTGTACAAGAAATCCATGCCATTTCCTGTGCTACTCGCTGTGACTTGAAAACTGAAATATTTATTCAATAAATATTTCAGAATCAACACATTGCTATTTTCTTGAAAAACTCCGATGTTATAACTTAAATATAAACGTTTCGACAAGGATTTCCCCACCACAAACGAGGTATCACTCGCGGTGGTATTTGATGTTTGATTGGATTTGGCATTACTTTGTACGTTAAAATCAACCCCTAATGCTTGCTTCAATTGAGAAAGCAATTGCAAACCTTTTGTGCCTGAGTTCAGATTCATTGCCGACATCGCTGTAAGCAATAGCTGTCCACCTGAATGGCTTGCCTGATTAGCCGGCTTGCCAAGTAAGATCAGGGATAATATATCGGCTTGAGACAAACTTGACGGAACAGAGAATAATCTAACTTTTGGGGCGTTCAAATACCCCCCTACTTCGACACCTACCATAACATGATTTCCAAAATCGATGGTTTGTATATTCGACGCATTGAAATCAAACAACTGATTTGAACCTGAAAATTGTGATGTATTGTTAAATGTTCTTACCGCACGCAAACTAATTTTTGGATTGCTGGGTGTGGCGCCAGAAAATAATAATTGGCCGTCTTTAATGGCTAGATCTTGTCCGTATGCCTTATAGCTTCCATCATGAATAGTTAATTCACCATCCACAATCATTGGCCCAGCTGGAGGTCGTGTGATTTGTACTTCCCCACCTAAAAACCCATGTAAACCCTCAGCATCGATAACCACATCATCCCCTATTTTAATGTATATATCCGTGTTGACATGCACAGGGGATGATTTTTTTGCTGTCTCATTGCTCACAAAAACCGCATCGTCAGTTAAGTTTAACGTATTACTAAATAACATGGGCTTAAACCGTGCTGTAGGAACCACTATCGTTCCAGTAATATCCAGTTTTTCATTGTCTATATTCATGGTTAATTGCGGAGATAGATGGATTGTGTACTCAGCCGTTTTAAATGCAGGGAAATTATCAGCGGTGATCGATACCGAGCCATGTAGTCTTGGTGAAAATTCACCTTTTCCCTTGACGTTTATTTCATGTCCGTCATTATTCCCTATCGAACCCATCGCTTCCCAATGTTTATTATGACTGGCCAACGTTACTTGTATCGAATTAAAAGTTACACCTGCATCGGGGATCGATAAACCACCATCGAGAAGCTTCAGCGTGCCCTGCACATCAGGATTACCCAATGTCCCCTTGATGGTTAGACATGCGGATAATTGACCCCGCAGATCACTAACCATTGGACTGAGTCCGTGCAAAAAATCCAACGAACCCACGTTTAACTTTACCTCACCATCAAGGGATTGACTCAGAAGAGAAGTGGCTTGCATCCATTCAAATTCAGGCAAACGTAATGACATATCAATTATTTCATTGGGATTCAATGTGAAATGTCCTATTGCTTGTAGCATATTTGGCTTTAAGATAACGGATAAAGTCCCCCCCTTAAAAGGGATGGGTGGAATAGAGCTATCCCCAGGTGTTTGGAAAAGACCAGGAGTAATCGCGATGGTTAACTTTCCCCGCTGAGATCCTGTGATCTCACCTTTCACACTGATGTTTGTTCGTAAATTGGCAAGAGCCGGGTGAATGAATTGCGGCTGCGAAATGGATGCGTTGCATTGCAATTGATCGGGTAAATTACCAGTGATATTGAGACTATTTTCACCCGAAGTTAACGCTATATTAAGCTGTTTGTTATTGAGCGAGGCTTGTATCTGAACCTGATCAAGCTTTATTTGTCCGATTTGCAATTCATCAATAGTTAATCTATTGACCTGTAAATCAAAGGGAATGGACGGTAATTCAATATCACGATGCGCTTTGTTTTTTATGGGTTTGGTGTCTGAAGCATGAACTTGCAATGTTCCTATATGCACATTGTCAATCAGAATGGTCTGATGCCAAGGGTGCAAGGTCATTTTCCAATCTAAATTACAACGAATAATATGAACGTCCAGCATGGCATCAGTATAGGTTAATTCAGTGAAAGAGATACCTTTTGTTATGCTCCCCTCGATGCGTTCTATCTTCAATTGGCCAGGCAAGCTTAGCCCTACGGCTTTAATCAGAATATTTGTACCCATCGGGGTTATTAATAAAACGGCCAATGCACTGAGTAATAACCCAATCAATACCAAAATTGTGTAGATGGATGGTCTTATATGTCTCATGTTAAAGGTCCGGTCCCATGTTAACGACTAATTTTGGGCCTTGATTAGGCATACGC
>CAMDBQ010000121.1 GCA_945889365.1 Legionella genomosp. 1
ATCATCATGATCCTTTTTTTGTTTTGACGATAAATTTTGTATCATAGATCAATTCGTTGGTCGATGACTGCTCTCAAAAATAACTACAAAAAACAGGGTGAGTGTCCACTGGTTTTGAACCATCCCGAAAAATCTCTCGAGAAAAAGGATGCTCCAGAGAAGGTAAAACATTTGATCTACTTCATTTGCCATGTTACCTATCTGGACAATTGCGTCGATACATAGAGCCCGCCTATAAATAAGTGTCCGGTGCACGTCGAAACAAAACAAACTGACCTTTCAACATAGAGATGGTTGTGACTTCAGTTAATTGCACAAGAACATCATTGGGAATACTTTTGACATATTCTATTTTGACGACCACATAATCGTCCACATTATTTGATAGCAGCTGCCGCAATTCTTTCGGATCCAGTGTTGACACAGATTTTCCTGCAGAGTAGAACTGCGCAGAAAAAGCTGTTTTTGGTGCCCAATAAATCAACTTGCTTTCAGAGGAGGACATTTGATTTTTATAAGCTTTTACTATTTTATATTGGGTGTTTGTTATCCACTCGGGCTTAAATACAATTAAAACAGATGCGGCTAGGAAAAAAAATCCGGTAATAGCCGCACACCAAACCCATCTGTTTTGTACTTTTAAATCGAGGTGACCGCGATTAGCTAACTCAGCGAACAGTAATGCAAAAAATGGCAAGCTAGGAAAAACATACGGATAGATAATATTGCTGGAAAACGTGAAAAAAATAAGGGGTACCAAGGTACATAGCAGCAGGTAACTGACCCAGCCATCCTTGTCTTTGCATAAAGCGGGTAGCGCTTTTGCATGACGTACTAACCAGGAAAATACGATAATTGACCAAGGAAAAATGCCTAGCAAGGCATAGATCCAAATCATGCCCAGTGGTGCGCTGTGTGCGAAACCATATTTATCACCAGTCCAGCCTGGATCTAAAAATCGATGGACGTTTTCCCCAACAATGAAGTAATTAATAAAACCGGGGGTTCTGTGTTCAGCCATGACATACCATGGAGCGGCAATTAAAAATAGTAATAAAATACCGCTGAACCACGGCAATTGCTGCCAGAAGGCTATCCAACGTTGTTTATGCCTTAACACCCAGAAAAAAATCGGCATCCCTGTCAACACGACAGCCACAGGACCTTTTGCCAGCAAGCCCAGTCCTAATCCTGCAAAAAACACGTAGCCCCATAATTTGTTTTTTGTGACTACGGCGTGCCAAAAGGCTACCAAACTAAGTGTTGTGCAAAAGATCAGTGAAGGATCGGTCATCACCGTGCCTGCATTTAGGAAAAAAAACAAACTCCCCGCGAGAACCAATGTTGCAAGCATAGCGACCTGCGAGCCATTGCGTTTTTTTGCCAAATCCCAGATCATCCCTAATATTCCAATCGACAACAATAGACTTGGCAGGCGTGCTGCAAATTCATTTACACCAAACATCATCATGGATAAAGCCGAAAGCCATGTTGATAAAGGCGGCTTGGCCCAGAACGGAATGCCATATTCTTGCATCGGCGTTACCCAATTCCCAGTTTCAAGCATAATCCGGGCTATTTCACCGTAACGAGCTTCGGTAGAATCATTTAACGGGATAAAATACATGGCTAACAGGCGGCTGATGAGAAGGAAAAATAAGACCATATAACTGCGATCACGAATTTTTTTATTAATGACCATGATGCTTACACCTTAATTGAAACGATTGCTCTGATACATCACGTAAATAGTCATCACTCAAAAAATAATCTAATTCTTGATGGCGGCATTGATGCAATGGGTCACTGACATCGTCTGAAGGGTTTCCGGGATGACACATGATTAGTCCACCATCTTGGCTATGGGTTAAAAATTGTTTGAAATAATGGCGATAATTGGCGGCATGTTTGAAATTGTAAATACCTGAAAAGCTTGCGTTACAGGGTATGGATTGCTGGGTCAGGTGGTGTTGGAATGCAATGCCCCCTAGTAATGCAATCATTTGCCGTTTTGGGAAACCATCAGTAGAAAATAAGTCACGCCAGCCATTGCTGGTTTTACGGATAGTGAACTGTCTTCCCCGCAAAGGAGGGGATCCATGCTCAGCACTATCCTCATATTGCATCAGGGATGGGTCCCCGCCTTCGCGAGGATGACAATATGTATTTGCCAGCAGTGCTTCGCGAATAATCGGCAGTTGATGAATATGTTGATGACCGTCTATAAAATCAGGGTATGCATTCATCGACTGAGTAAACGCCTCAATTTGTGCATTCATTTCTGCAGTAACAACCTCGGCATTCAAACGATTCCGGTACGCGCTTTTCACTAATGTAGGTAAATCTGAAAATTGCGTACTGTAATGTTTTTTCCAAGCAGAGCTCAATGCCTCGCCATGGGTAAAATTAAGATGCAAACCGATAAACGTTGTGGGTTCTAAAGCATGTAAGGATGAATTGAACTCATGCCAAGATTGTGAGTTGACCATGCAGCTGACAGCGTTAATTCGTCGCTGCTCAGCCAAACGAACAATCCCTTCAGAAATCGATTTGTTTTGCGCATAATCGTCAGCGCATACAATGAGTTGTTTATTGATTAACGGAATCATACGTAATTTCTTGTTTAATATTGTATAAAGGCCGATTTTTACTTTCAATCAGAATACGACCGATGTATTCCGATATGATCGCCAGAAACAAAAACAACACTGAAAACAGGCCTGAGATTAAAAAGATAACCGATGCCATGCCGTCAGCCAGTTGCTGGTGTGAAAACAGCTTTTCCAGAAAAATAAAACCGGCATAGATCATCATAATAAAGCTAATCAACACAGAAAAGCAGGACATGATACGCAAAGGCCGTGATGAAAACCCAACGATAGAATCGAGGGACAACACAATGAGTTTACGCAAATTATACTTGGTTTGCCCTGCAACCCTTGGAGGGCAATGATAGGGTATGCTGGCGGCTTTATAACCAACGTACGCAAACAGCATGATCAAATGACGATTGCTTTCCTTCATCTTTTTAAGTGAATCAACCACATTTCTGCTGAGCAAACGAAAGTTACCTGTATCTGACTGAAGATCAAATCCAGTCATTTTTCTGGACAAGCGATAAAACAAACTGGCCGTGGTTTTCTTGAACCAGGACTCATGTTCACGATTTATCCGTGACGCGCACACCACATCAAACCCCTCCCTTGCTTTTTTCACCATGTCGGGAATCAGTTCAGGTGGATGCTGCAAATCGGTATCCATCAAAACAACATAATCGCCCTCGGCATGATCCAGGCCAGAAGTCGATGCAATTTCATGACCATAATTACGCGAGAAAGAAATCAGACGAATATTTTTATTGGCTTTGATATAGGATAAACAACGAGAAACAGTGTGATCTGTAGATCCATCGTCAATTAGAATTAATTCATAATTCGTAAAATTGCGGTCTAATACGTCGACGGTCTTCTCAAGAAAAAGCTCAATGACCGCTTCCTCGTTATACATGGGTGCTATCACGGAGAGTTTGATATCTGACATATGATGGTTTAATCCACTGAATTTGAGGCTTGTATAATAACATCAATTCACGTTTTGTGGTTATCTGTATATACTGGTGATTTTATCCAAGGCAACCCAAATGAATTCACTGCAAACGCTCATCGAACAACAATTCGAACAACGCCAAACCCTAACACCTGACACCGCATCCCCTGAGCTGTGTGAGGCCATTGTAGACGTGATGGCAGATCTTGATAGTGGTCATCTCCGAGTCGCCGAACAACTCAATGGTGATTGGCAAGTCAATGAATGGATTAAAAAAGCAATCCTGCTTTCGTTCAGGATTTATACCAACCAAGTTATGGATGCGGGCGTTAACCAATACTATGATAAATTACCCTTAAAATTCGTTGATAAAGAACCCGCCGAGCTGGCTGAGATTGGCGTGCGCGTTGTTCCCGGCGCCATTGCACGGCGTGGTGCGTTTATTGGTAAAAACACCATTTTAATGCCATCTTTTGTTAATATTGGTGCTTATGTTGACGAAGGCGTGATGGTGGATACGTGGGCAACGGTTGGATCATGTGCTCAAATTGGCAAGAACGTACATCTTTCTGGTGGTGTTGGAATCGGCGGTGTATTGGAACCTTTGCAATCCAATCCAACCATCATTGAAGATAACTGCTTTATTGGTGCACGATCAGAAGTTGTCGAAGGTGTGATTGTGGAGCGCGGTTCGGTGATATCCATGGGTGTCTTTCTCGGGCAAAGCACAAAAATTTATAACCGCATGACGGGTGAAATCAGTTATGGGCGAATCCCGGCCGGATCGGTGGTTGTGTCAGGTAGTTTACCCAGTGAAGACGGCAGCCATAGTTTATATTGTGCCGTGATTGTTAAACAAGTTGATGAAAAGACACGGGCTAAAGTTAGTATTAATGAATTGCTTAGAGATAGTAAATAATGTCTACTCGCTCTGTACCAAGGACAGATGAATGAATACCATACGTGAAATCCTAACTCAACTCATCAGCCACCCATCCATTACTCCACACGATGCCGGTTGCCAGGAGTACATGATCCGGATGTTGGAAAAGATGGGGTTTCATTGCCAGCGGCTTGATAATCCTCCGGTTTCTAACTTTTATGCTCGGATTGGCACTGGCAGCCCGTGTCTGGTTTTTGCAGGTCATACTGACGTTGTGCCGGTTGGCGATCAGACAAAATGGCTAACCGATCCATTCTGTCTGGAAGAAAAAAACGGCGTGTTATATGGCCGAGGGGTTGCGGATATGAAAGGCAGCTTGGCGTGCATGGTAGTTGCAGCTGAGCGATTTATTGCCTCACACCCTGATTTCAAAGGCAGTCTTGGTTTCCTGATTACCAGCG
This sequence comes from Legionella genomosp. 1, assembly GCA_945889365.1. Classification (GTDB taxonomy): domain Bacteria; phylum Pseudomonadota; class Gammaproteobacteria; order Legionellales; family Legionellaceae; genus DDPF01. Next base: position 4,891 of record CAMDBQ010000121.1, read on the forward strand.
GTGAAGAAGGCGACGATTATGATTTAGGCACGCCCTATGTCATGGCACAGCTGCATGAGCAAGGCATCCATCCCGATTTTTGCATCGTCGGTGAACCATCCAGTAGCAAGCATGTTGGCGATGTGATTAAAATCGGTCGTCGTGGTTCTTTGAATGCAAAATTAACGTTGCACGGTAAACAAGGCCACGTAGCATACCCCCATCTAGCAGAAAATCCCATTCACACCCTGGCGCCTGCGCTCACCCAATTAGCAACAACACTCTGGGATGAAGGCAACGCTCATTTTTCACCCACGTCATTGCAGATAACGCACATCCATTCCGGTGGTCAGGCGAATAACATCATACCGGGTGATTTAACCCTGCATTTTAATATTCGCTATTCCAC
>CAMDBQ010000122.1 GCA_945889365.1 Legionella genomosp. 1
GGGTGTCATTTTTGATCGCTTGCAGAGCAATTTCAAACTTAGCTGCCGATGACCACTTTTTGTTCTTTGCCATAGTAACCTCCAAAGTAGAGGCTATTATCTCCTAAATTTTTAAATTTTGGTGGTCTGAATAGTTGGGGTCATTATAACGCTATTGCTTTGCATTCGCTGCCAACCCAGGCGCATCTGTATGGTGTCCCATTACTACTACCAAAACCAATGCAGAGATTTAGCGTATTTTTACTAGCGCAGTGTTGATTGATTTCTGTTGTCATTGAATGTGCTGAAAACCCTATGCTCATTACAGTTACCGCCAAAACGACCGCCAGGTTGATTTTATAATGAGTGACTGTACTACGCATTGCTATTCTCCTTGATGAAATTTGGCTTCCAGCCGATTACACCCCTATAAGTAAGGTATAGTACGAGTTTTATAAACAGTCAAATGTTATGTAAAAAATGGTAATTATAACCTCAACACGCCCTAAGCGCTCAAAAGGTTTTTCAGCAAAATAATCGGGGACCATATGCAGTGTCCGGCTAACGAAACCAACCCATTTAAAATCATTGCAACGAATAGTTAGCCATGCGTTATGTGCGATTGTGAGGTCTGCTTCGGGATCCGTTCATCAATATGAGTTTATTAACTAAAGTCGAGATAACAACACGTTTTTAAATGGATAAAAAAACGTAACCTCATGTTTGTTATAAAACATATGCATGATGCGAGAATTAGGGATGGCCTGAAATGGTCTAATGATACTTAAATCAATTTTACCTTGCAGTTTAATCGTAAAAATCATTTGTTTCGCTTTGCCTGATGCTATCCATTTCATGATGAGTGAATAGGCGCGGTCAGGGTAGCAAGCTATGTCAGATAAGACCCAATCGTAGGTTTGTTCCAAAGTACCAGGCTCCAATGCGAAAGCGCTTTGTTGTAAAAATTTCACTCGGGGCAGGGCCGCGATTTTTGGATCGAGTAACGCTTTATCAACACCTGTGACCGTTGTACCTAAAGACTGCATGACATAAGTCCAGCCGCCAGGAGATGCGCCTAAATCCAGTGCTGTTTCACCCGGTTGAGGCACTCTATCTAATAGCGTAATGGCTTCCCATAATTTTAAATAGGCGCGATTGGGCGGGTTTATTTTATCTTCGATAAACAAACAGTGGCCTTTCGGCCATTTTTTTGAACGAGTAGCACTATAAACCAAGGTATTTTGATCCAGAAGACTAAATCCGCCTATATCCGGGATTTCAGTTTCAATCGGAAAATTACGCGTTAATGACCCATATTTGCGTAACTGTTCTTGAATTAATTTTGATCGGCCAGAATGAGACGTCGAATGCAAATACCAGAACTTCCCCGCTTGGCGAAGAATGTTCACCGCTTCTGAGATAGATTGGAATTTTACAACGTGTGGTTCGAGCCAAATGTCTTGCGCAAAGCAAACCTCGAGCTTTTTATTTGGGGAAAAAACCATATCGTTGATCACATTTGTGACCTTACCTAGCTCTTCACGCAGTTCATGTGTAAATTCAGGGTTAGCGATGTAAATGGTTTGTTGCGATGTGTCCATAAGTTTGCTCAGAAAGATAATGATTGCAGGCTATAAAAAGAAGCAAGTATAGCATAAAGGCTTGACCGGTTACGTAAACCTTCACGAATGTAGATACGACTGTCCTGAACATATTCATTTAAATCCCCCCATGTGGTATGCTGTTTTACTAATTTCATTTCAATCCTTGCATAAGGACATGTTCTCATCATGGTTTATTTAGCTAAAGAAATTTTACCCGTTAATATTGAAGATGAATTAAAGCAATCCTACCTTGATTATGCGATGAGCGTTATTGTCGGGCGGGCGTTGCCGGATGTTCGCGATGGGTTAAAACCTGTGCATCGGCGCGTGTTGTTTGCGATGAGCGAGTTGGGCAATGATTGGAATAAGCCCTACAAGAAATCGGCTCGTGTAGTCGGTGACGTGATCGGTAAATACCATCCACATGGCGATACGGCTGTTTATGACACGATCGTTCGTATGGCGCAGGACTTTTCCATGCGTTATATGCTGGTTGACGGGCAAGGTAACTTTGGCTCGGTCGATGGTGACTCACCTGCTGCAATGCGTTATACCGAAATCAGGATGTCCAAATTAGCGCATGCCTTGTTGGCTGATTTGGAAAAAGAAACGGTTGATTTTGCGCCCAACTATGACGGCACCGAATTTGCGCCGATGGTTATGCCCTCCAGAATACCTAATTTATTGGTGAATGGTTCTTCAGGTATTGCGGTTGGTATGGCCACCAATATTCCTCCGCATAATTTAACCGAAATTTTAAATGCTTGTTTGGCGTTGGTTGATGATCCTGAACTGACTATTGATGATCTGATGGAAATTGTTCCCGGTCCTGACTTCCCAACCTCGGCTATCATTAATGGCCGTGCGGGTATTATTCAAGCTTATCGCACGGGTCGTGGTCGTATTTCTATCCGTGCTCGCACTGAAGTTGAAACCGATGAACATACCGGTCGCCAAGCGATTATTGTTCATGAATTGCCTTATCAGGTGAACAAAGCGCGTTTGGTTGAGCGTATTGCTGAACTGGTTCGTGATAAAAAGCTGGAAGGGATTTCAGGTTTGCGTGATGAGTCGGATCGTGAAGGCATGCGGGTAGTTATTGAGCTGAAACGTGGCGAAATGGCTGAGGTGATGCTTAACAATCTATATGCTCACACGCAAATGCAAAATGTATTCGGTATTAATATGGTGGCTCTGGTTGATGGTCAACCGAGAACATTGAACTTAAAACAAATCCTAGATTTCTTTATTAAACATCGTCGTGAAGTGGTCACGCGTCGCTCTATTTTTGAATTGAAAAAAGCACGTAATCGCGCGCATATATTAGAAGGGTTAGGCATTGCTTTGGCAAACATTGATGCAATGATTGCTCTGATCAAAACCTCTGCAACACCACAAGTTGCAAAAGATGGTTTGTTGGGTCGTGTCTGGGAAGCCGGTTTGGTTAAATCAATGTTGGAATCAACCGGTGGCGATGCATGCCGTCCTGATGATTTACCCGTTCATTTTGGTTTGGCTCCAGAAGGCTATCGTTTATCACCACTGCAAGCCCAAGCCATTCTTGAATTGCGTTTGCATCGTTTGACAGGCCTTGAGCAAGATAAAATCCTGAGTGAATTTCAAGAGCTATTGGGCGTTATTAAGGAATTGCTGGATATTCTGGCTTCACCTTTGCGTTTGATGCAAGTTATTCGTGATGAACTGGTTGAAATGAAAACCCAATTCGGTGATGCGCGTCGTACTGAAATTATGGCCTCACAAGAAGATTTAACCATTGCAGACTTGATTACTGAAGAAGATGTCGTGGTTACGCTGTCTCATCAAGGGTATGTGAAATACCAGCCTATTTCAACGTATCAAGCGCAACGTCGCGGTGGAAAGGGTAAATCGGCAGCTCCTGTTAAAGATGAAGATTTCGTTGAGCGTCTGGTCATTGCCAGTACGCATGACACATTATTATGCTTCTCAAATCACGGTAAATTGTACTGGCTAAAAGCCTACCAATTGCCATTGGCAAGCCGTGTTTCTCGCGGTAAACCAATCATCAATATTTTACCGCTGGCTGAGAATGAAGCAATCACTGCGATGTTGCCTGTGCGTGAATACCTGGATGATTTCTTCGTCTTTATGGCCACCAAATTTGGTACTGTTAAAAAAGTGCCATTAACAGCCTTTGGTCGTCCACGCAGCAATGGGATCATCGCCATTGACCTGGATGACAATGATCGCCTGGTCGGGGTTGACATTACCGATGGTACTAAAGACATCATGCTATTTTCTGATGCGGGTAAAGTGATTCGTTTTGGAGAGACGTTGGTTCGCTCAACGGGTCGAACAGCACGTGGAGTGCGTGGTGTGCGCCTTGCTGAAGATCAATCTGTTATTTCGCTGGTCGTTGTTCATGCTGGTGGCGGTACGATTCTGACGGCTACTGAATTGGGTTATGGCAAGCGGACTGAGATTGAGGAATATCGCATTACTGGACGTGGTGGTCAAGGGGTTATCTCGATTCAAGTGAATGAACGTAATGGTAAAGTGGTTCGCGCCGTTCAAGTTGTTGATACAGACGAGGCCATGCTGATTACTGATCAAGGCACTTTGGTTCGCTTTAAAGTGTCTGAATTATCGATTATTGGCCGTAATACTCAAGGCGTGCGTTTGATCAATGTTGCTCCTGGTGAGCATGTGGTCGGAATGCAGCGCATTGAAGAAGTTCAAGGTGGCGAGGATATTCAAGATGAACCAGACGTTCAGGATGAACAAACGCCAATAGCTGAATAATGACATCGCCTTGAACGTGGTGGGCACCTCTTTGTAGAGAAGATGTGGGCAACGCAAAACAAACGGCATAAACTGAGGTGGAGATGGAATCGAGACCCTATAATTTTGGTGCGGGACCAGCTGCATTACCTGAGTCAATTTTGTTGGAAGCTCAAGCAGAACTGTTAAACTGGCATGGGCAGGGCATGTCTATCCTGGAAACAGGGCATCGCACGCCCAAATTTCAACAGCTTATGCAAGAGGCTGATGCTGATTTGCGTGAGTTACTGGCTATTCCTGCTCATTACCAGGTGTTATTTCTCGGTGGAGCAGCACGAACACAATTTGCTATGGTTCCGATGAACCTCATACCCGCAGGTCAACGAGCCGGTTATCTAATATCCGGCATTTGGTCATCGCTTGCCTATGATGAAGCTCGCAAATTAAACTCTGCTTATTGCATTGCCAGCTCCGGGAATAATGGATTTAAACACACGCCCAATCCAGGCAATTGGCAGCTCCGTGATAACACGGCTTATGTTTATTACACACCGAATGAAACCATCAATGGCGTACGTTTTGCCGATGTACCATCAACAGGCGACATTCCCCTGGTTGCGGACATGACATCCTGCCTACTTAGTGAGCCAATCGATATTTCCAAATTTGGATTAATTTTTGCTGGTGCACAGAAGAATATTGCGCCAGCAGGGCTAACGGTTGTAATTGTTCGCGAAGATCTCCTGGATTCTTGCAACGGAACACCCATCCCTACCATGTTAGATTATCGGACTCACGCAACGCATAAATCGCTCTACGCAACCCCTCCAGTGTTTAATTGTTACATGGCGGCAAAGATGTTTAAGTGGATCATGGAACAAGGTGGTGTTCAGGCCTTGTATCAAATCAATTGTGAAAAAGCCGCTAAGCTC
>CAMDBQ010000123.1 GCA_945889365.1 Legionella genomosp. 1
TAAGACGCTATTTGACGTAGTTTGTTTTGCATCGGGTATTCCACCTGAAAAGAGTTTATTGCTATCACCAATCCAGGCTCCTTGACCCGAAATCCCGTGATTATCTTTAATGCCGGCTTGTTTTTCTATGTATTGTTGAAGCGCACCTGAGCCTGTACCTACGTTAACTGCCGCAGGGTTGGAACTGATGCTTGATGTGTTTGAGCTGTCAGCGACTACAGGTGTTTGGGGCGAGGCCGGTTTAGTAGACGCCTGCAGGTTCGACATGGAAAGTGCTGTTATTAGCAAGATCAAAATAATTAAAGGATTCATTTTAAGCTCTACACCTCACTAAAACAAAGGCCTTGGTGATTGACCCAGAACTGCTACTTTGGATTATATTGCCTTGACTTTACGAGTAATGCAATTATTAATTTACTGACCTTAACGCTTTGCAAAAGGCAAGCCCTGACCTTATCATTACCCACAAGTCAGGAAAATCACGCCCAGCTTGAGTCCATAGCCACGATTTGTCGTCCCCGCGAATGCGCATAGGCGTCAACTTAAGATAATTTGTTAAATTCAAGGGTTTCAAAAAGTTGTAAGATTATGATAGATTAGAGTTTTTTCACATAACGATACTTTTGGTTGCCCCCTAAAGTCAAGGAAAAACCTCCATGGATATGGTCGTGCAAATGATGATGAAAGTAAATGCCGTTTTTAATCACGGCTGTCAGCCAGCAAATTGCACATACACATCAGAGCAAAAAAACTGTTCATCTTGTAAGCATTGCCCTCCTTCTTACTAAATTACTCTGGCCAAACCCTCCTCAGAGCCGTACGTGCGGATCTCCCGCATACGGCTCTCGATAGTGGTCGAGATCAATATCAATTGAATTGTTTGTCGGCCCCGGTCATTGATCGGCTCGGATCTATGGCTGAGACCGTTTGTTCCATACCCTTGGTCGAGATTTCGCGCGCCATTCTTACATGCTGGCTTGAATTCGCTTACCTTCCTCTAAATGTCGCGTAACAAGCGCTCGAAAAGATTTCACAAAGTGTTTGAGCTTGGCATTGGTTACCTCTTTCAAAAGTACCGTATTAATTAATTTCAAACCACCAGCATGACCTTTAACCATGGCATCAATGTAGGCTGATTCAAATTCTTTACCATTTAACTTGCTTAACATGGCACCCTCACTGCGAGCATCTTTTGCAATGGCGATGGATTGAACTGATTTCATAGGTTTCAGGCCCGTTGTATGCGCAAGTTTTTCAATCATGTATAAATTATGAGTGTGTTGCTTTTTTAAGTAATGCGCGTAATGACTCACCTTTTTCATTATTTTTTTAGTGCCAGCAATATTTGCAGCGGCAATTTCACTTTTATCCACTGCAATGATAATTCCCATGATTTGTTCATCGGTAATACGAACTTGCTGTTTTGTTCTTCCAACAACTGAAGACGACGCACCATTTGTCGGTGGATTAGAAAAAACAGGCATTGCAACCAATGCCACCAAAATCGTCGATATAATAGGTGTTATTAATTTCATAATAAAAACTCCTTTTTTAATAATAAAAAATACCCTATGTTCCACTTTGATAATAGTGTGAATTCATTAAAAGGCAAGCAACAGGCAACTTTGAGGGCTAATCCTTAATCATCCTCCATTCCTGAAATTCGCTCGGTCTGATTTTATACCGGGCAATATTTCCGTCATGCAAACTCATTAGTTCCATTTCTATCATTTGAAAGACATTTAACCGCGGCAAGACGTTAGCGCCCAATCAGGGCTATCCCATCAAAATTGGCACCGAAGTTGCTGTAGACATGGTGCAGCATTTTGCTGTGAATCCTTATTTCACCACCAATAAAATTGCCGAAGAACTGGGTATTGCCTATAGCACCGCACAAAGGGCAATTCAAAAACTTGAAGCTGCAGACATTATTAAAAAAACCAATGATAATAAACGAGATAAAGTCTACTGTGCTACCGCCATATTAAAGATTTTAGAAGAACCTACGAAAATCATGGCGGATGTTTATTAATAATAGCGTTAGGATCAAATAGGCTGATGGGGTCAAGTCTTGCTTTGTTTGTATCGGGCGGCGGCAATAAAAAATCACATAAAATCAATAAGGTAATTTCAAAATACTTGGCTTCGAACCATGGTGTCGGGGGTTCGAGCCCCTCCGGGCGCACCAATTAATTCTTTTTAAATCAATTGGTTAATGAGTTTTTATCACACTTAAATAACCGATCATTTTAAACGCGCCGCAAGAACCTTATTCAATCATCAAGACAAAAATATAATCCATTAGCCCTTGAAATACCACTAATATGGTCTAGTCTTCACTGTATAGAATAAATGAAACACAGGGAGATTATTATGCTGGAGCGCTCAAATACAACAACGGATATAACCTACCACTCAACCCGTCATCACAGTAAAATGATGCGTGATAACGTGCTGTTGCAGATAGGGAGTGGCCGGTCTCTAGTATCCCCAACAGCAATTATTCCCGCTAAAATGACGCCGCTCGCTAACTCCCGTCTAGGTTTTTTTTCTTCGAATCTTAGAACCATCGATTGCCCTGTTCACGGCGTTCAACCTTCCCTTGCCTTTGCACAGTTGACGTGCCTGATGATACTGTCTTTCCGAGGAAAGCAAGGCAAGAATCGAGACGATATCTTTTACAAGATGTTAGCTTCATTTACTTTTATGCATTTAGGCCCGCTGTTTACAAGCGGGTTGTTGACCCAAAAATACAAGCGAATCAAACGACAACATCGAGCATATGATTCATCTTCCAGCCCAAGAGCCACCCCATTAAATAGTATCACTAGTTTTAAGACGGCCAGCGAGGGACGTTTTTGTTCTGAGGACAGGCCTGGTTCTATGGGGATGCTTTAAGCGGCGTGGGTATCATGCGTTGCGCCTTTGCAATCGCTTTACGAATGGCCCCTGCTTCTTCGGATTGAGGTGGCGCGAGCTTTAATAAATCTTGCCAGTAATCAATGGCTTGTTGATATTCATGGCGTGTGTAAGCATCCATGGCCAACATGGCCAACGCGTCGGGTTGATTGGCATTGTTTGCCAGCACACCTTTTAACAAATCACGGCTACTATCATCAAATGTTTGATGGTTTAACTGCCATAAATTTTGCACATAATTAACGGTGAACTGCTCATCGGTGGGTTGTAATCGATGCGCTGTTGCGAAGGCATCTCTCGCTTGCTGCCATTGATTTTGACTCGAGTATAATCGGCCTAACAAATACCATCCCCGTGCACTGTCAGGTTGTTTTTGCAACCTAACCTTGAGCGTTGCAATTAACTCCGCAGGATCATGCATGGATTTCAATAAGGTTTGAATGCGCTGTTGCTTCACGTCTTCTTGCAAATAATGAGTCCACGCAGGCCATGCGCCCCATGTCCAATAGGCAAGGCCGGCCAAGAGAATCAAGACAGGGGCTAAAAACAGGATGCCTGCCCGTGACTTGCGCAATGGATAAAGTGCCACGCCTAATGCGAACACTAAAAAAATTAGAAAACAACTTAATAACCACCCTTCATTCATCGCGGCTTCTCTTCAAACAAGTACGCCAAAAAATCAAAATACCCAAGAACATAAACAACGCGGGGCCAAACCATAATAACGCGGTAACTGCCTTAACAGGGGGTTTGAATAAAATAAAATCGCCATAACGCGCCGTCAGATAATGCACAATCTCATCATCGCTCTTGCCGTCTTTGACCAACGTATACACTTCATTACGCAAGTCTTTGGCAAGACCGGCATTCGAGTCTGCCAAGTCTTGATTTTGACAAACAAGGCAACGCAATTCACGTAATAAATGACTGAATTGGGCATCTTGTTTGGGGGTATCTAATGGGTAGAGTGTGTTGGTGTATCCTGTAGTTTGGATGATAAACAGGAATAAAAATAGGGCGGTCTTCATGCCACTTTCTCCCATTCCATCATCCGCGGCAAAAATTCTCGCTCCCAAACCTCAGTCGTTAATACCCCGGCATGCCGATATCGAATCACCCCCATCTTATCAACTAAAAACGTTTCCGGTGCGCCATAAACACCTAAATCAATTGCAACTTGACCGCTTAAATCTGAGCCAATCATTTTATAAGGATTACCCCACTCCGCTAACCAATGCGTTGCATCGTCCATATTGTCTTTATAATTTAAACCATAAATAGCAACACCTTGCCGTGCCAGTTGCATTAAAAACACCTGTTCTTCAGTGCATGCGCCACACCAACTGGCCCATACATTTAATAAAGCTACTTGGCCATGCATTAGGTTCGGCGTGAATTTAGCAGAACGATTACCTACGGCGGGCAATTCAAATAATGGCAATGATTGACCCAGTTTCACCGAAGGTAAATTTTGCGGGTCAAGAGACAAGCCGCGCCAGAAAAAAACCACCAGAAAGGCAAATAAAATTAACGGAATAGCACGCCAATACACCGCTTTCATGCGCGCACCTCACGAGAATAATAGCGTCTGTCGGTTAAGGCCAAAACACCCCCGAAAACAATTAAAAAACCACCCCACCAAATCCAGCGCACGAAAGGCTTATAGTACAAGCGCACTGACCAGGCTGTATCATCAAGCGGCTCACCTAAAGCAACATAGATATCGCGAAAAGGCGTTACATCGATTGCCGATTCAGTCATGGCCATACGACCCACTTCATATACCCGTTTTTCCGGATAGATTACGGCCTGTCGATGAGTGCTGTTAATTAAAAACTTCACTCGGCTGCCGTGATAATTCGCACCTTTTAATTCAGTTTCCTGCACAAACTCAACGCGATAGTTGGCCAATAAAACGGATGCGCCAGGCGCCATTTTAACATCATCCTGCACACCATACCCGGAGGACACGGCGACGCCAATCACACTCACCGCAACGCCGAGATGCGCAATCAGCATGCCGCAAAATGCCTGTCCGATGCTGCCAATGCCTCGTTGTTTAATGCGTTTCAATAAGGCTTTGAATGTGCTCAACATGACCCAAAAAGCGAGTATAAGCCCGAGCAACACGGAACCATTGATGCCTTTGGCCAAAAATAACAATAAACATACCGGCAAACCAATACTGGCACCTGCAACCCACCCTAATTCTTTGATCACTCGAGCTAAACTGTCTTTTTTCCAACGCAAATGAACACCCAATCCCATCAAAATTAATAACGGAATCATCAGTGGAATAAATACCGCATTAAAGTAAGGTGCGCCTACGGA
>CAMDBQ010000124.1 GCA_945889365.1 Legionella genomosp. 1
AACGACCCGTGCGATGAATTTCCAGATAAAATCGGCCAGGAAACACCTCAAGCCAAGCATTAGCCAATCGATAGGCCAACGCTTCATCATCAGCCAGCAGCGCCTGCCCAATATCACCACAGCGCCCGCCTGACAATGCAATTAATCCATCCGCATGCTGTGCGATCCAACCCGGCTGAATCCACGGCAACCCTTGATGCTGCCCTTCTTGATACGCACGGGAAACTAACTGCGTTAAATTACGATAACCTGCAGCATTTTGACAAAGCAGTACAATCGATGACGTCTGTTCAGGTCGCAGAGGATCGTGACACGGTAAATCACAGCCTAAAATAGGTTTGATGCCTTTAGATACAGCCGCCTTAAATACTTTAACTGCTGCAAACAAATTACAAAAATCCGTAACCGCAACCGCATTCATGCCTTTTTTCGGCAACGCATCCATCAATGACGACACTCGCACCAAACCATCAACCAATGAAAACTCAGTATGTACGCGTAAATGAACAAAAGATTGGGGCATCAGTAAATAACTCTTGGATAACAATAGGTGAACTCTACCGAACTGCAACGAAATCGACAAGCCGTTTTGATCCAGTAGCCTGATAACGCCATGTGATCAGCGATCAATTATAACCAACATTTGGCCAATAATCAGGTTCAACCTCAAAATAATATCGAGGTCATTTCAGTTTTGCGTTTAGTCAAATTCAATTTCCACATACTGTGAGGCCATATTGTTTCTAAACGCGTCTGATGCGCACATCCAATCAACGAGGTCAACTGTCCAGGGTAAATCTGATTCTTCAAAATCGAATGCCAAATCAGCCATCAATTGCATTGATAAGGGCTTTTTTGCATGTAACAGCAAATCAAGATCAGAAAACATCCTGGCACAATTTTTCGCTCGGGACCCGAAAACAAAGACCTTCGTGTCTTCAGACAGATGCTTTTTAAGAATGGATTGCACAATTTTAAATTGTTCAGGCTTTATATCAATCTTCATTTTAGTTTTCATATCAGTAGAAATCGGCATGATCATGCTATCATGAATTATTAATCATTATGACAATAAAAACCATGAATGAAACATTAGATACGACCTCATTGAAAAACGCCATTCTACAACTGGAAAACAGTCTCTACTATTACCATTCGGATATAGTACAACAGGACGATGGCTTGGTACTCCAATTGCGTGCGGCAGCCATACAAGCGTTTGAATTTACGTATGAATTATCTGTTAAAATGATAAAACGTTACCTGAAACAAGTCATGTTGAATCCTGCGGAAGTGAATGAACTATCATTTGCAGATCTTATCCGAGAAGCCTGTGATCGCGCCCTTTTATTATCCAGCCTTCCAACCTGGAAACGATATCGTCAAGAGCGTGGCACGACCAGTCATACTTATGACCAAGACAAAGCCATTGAAATATTTAATGACATTCCTGATTTCCTTAAAGAAGCGAATCACCTCCTGAATGAACTGGAACGGAGGTAGCCATTGGTTCAGAATCCCCTTATGCTGAAGGTGCAGGGTTCTGATTGTCTGGTGATTCAACCGTCTGCTTTGGACTTTTAAACTCAGCGAATTTCTTTTGCAGCTCCGATGATAATCTGTGTACTGGGTTGATCCAACCGAACAGCTTGAGCAAATTGCGGAAATGCCGTAAGAAAAAGGGATCGGATTCTTTCTCGAATAATGCTTTACAGTCGTCGCTTACGCCTCTTGTAGCTACTATCTTTAAGCGCTCTCGGAGCGATTGGGATGTGTCTGACGAGTCAGGATAGATTAACAAACCTGCTTTCAGTTCATTGATCATAGCCATCCTGTCGACATTTAATTGAGTATTGTTTGATGGGCTCGTCTTAATATGCTCACTCATTAAGTCCAGTTGCTTATATATATTGATCATGCAGGAGTATTCGGAATATAGTAGTTTAACCTCGCTTGTAATGGTTGCCTTCATATCCCGTGGAGGCGGCATTTGTTCAGCACGTTCGCGTATTTGTTTGGCGAAAACTTCGTTCCACTGTGTTCTTACGGTACCAAATACCGTAATCAGATTTGCTTCCTCAACGATTTCACTCTTTTGAAAGAATTTCATCGCATAAAGAACCGATTTAAATGCATTTAAAACCGGATCACGATGCGGTGCGATGTTGGACTGTATCTTTGTATTCAGTTTGCGATCGCCTTCCTTAAATGCTTCATCCAACTGCAGATCAACTGTAAACATCTGTTCGGCTTTTTCAGCCAGTCCTGCTTGTGTCTGCTTTAGTTGTTCAAGAAAGTGTATCCGTTCCCTACAGCGCCGTTCCATATCCTGATAACCATTTTTTTCCTGCTCAACCAAACCAAACACCCTACCTTTAAGCGTAGGATCCTGTATTTCATCGAATCGTTGTTTAAAATCCCCATCTGTTTGTAACTCACGAAGGAACACGTGAACATTGCACTCGCTTTTAATTTGAACCAAATACGGTTGTAACGTTTGATAGGCTTGAAGAAATGCGTATTTGTCCGCTGGTAAATAAACTGAAGGGTCTGTCCTTTTCTCCATTTTTCCGCGTAAAATACGGAGATTTTTATAGCCATCCCCAAGAGCCGCATTCATTTGCTCCACCTTAGTTGCACATGCCTTAGGGAACGCCGCCAATCGTTGTTTTTCTCTTTCTATACGTTCATCAACGGACTTAACATTACTAATCAACGCCACCTTTTCTTTTATAGACAGGGGGAAGTCGAGCAACATATCACGCAATAAACTATTTAACGTATCACCAAGGGATGTGGTCAGTGCACCAGGTTTATAACCCAGCTTAAATTCAGCTTCATCTGCTGTAGATAATATAGAGTGACGCAATTTATTTTCAGCAGCGATCAGCGCCTCTTTAGTCGCATCACCCACCTCAGATATCGCACTATTTATTTCGTCGATACTGGAGAGAATACTTTGCAAAGTCTCCACATCATATTTGGCAATAGTCAATGCATCTATCAATGCTGTAGCCTTAGTCCTTAACTCCTCATCCGTCAAATCCGGTTCATTTGTACGATCGGGATTGGGTGGACGTATTAATCGCGGGATTTTATAAATGCTTTTCAAAATATTCTGTAACAGCTCATCTTCAGCGGTGTTGGGTGTCTCGGCCGGATCACGGTATACTTCCGCTATAACAGCGATAGGGTTAACCACGGGTTTAAGACGTGCCAACGTGTCGTCGACGAGTTGAAGTTGCTCTTTCCACCGGGCGACCATGTCGACTTGAACAGCCTGTTCACTGACAGGATTGTTGATTTTTGCATTGATCAAATCTAGATAACCACTGACAGCCGGGATATTTTTTAATGGTTCCAAGCATTCCAATCCTTTGCCTAGGATTGCACGCAATTCAGGGGAGGAAACCGCTTCTCGTATGAAGCCATTCGCATATCCCAGATTACTCCACATCTCTCTATCTAAAATTACCTCTACAACTACCGTGGTGGAGCTACCCAAAATTGCGTCTGCAACTAGCCTGGTGGAGGACTTATTGCCTTCATAACGTGCTTCCATCTTGGCTAACACTTGCTGAATCATAGCCAGTGAACACAGTAATTTTTTATAGAATAATACAGCAGGAATATCGGCATACGCTTGTATTTGATAATCAACAATCGTTGAATCTATCATTTTTTTCGGATCGAAAGAAAGCTTTGAAAATAGTACTGGATCCACATTTTTCTCAAGCCAATTTTTTAAATCGCCCTTTATAAAAGCCGTTAATTTTTCTGATGGTTTGTCTGCAAGCGCTCGATACAATGGAGGTTTATATTCAGATTGATGACCGACTGCTCTCAGTGGCTCAAGGGATCTGAGACGTTTTGATTCAGCCATCTTTAAATCATACTTTTCAATTTCCAGTCCTGTCGCTGGTTTCCCCAGTAGTTGATTAAAACCAACTGGAGTCGCTGCCCCCCGATACAATTGATCGTGCTTTTCACTGTTTGCTTCAATTGCTTTGCATTTAAATGCGGCGTTTAACCTGGTCTGTTTTAACAAAGCGATGGTCGAGTCACCCGAACTACATTTATTAAGCCATGAGTCAAGATTTTGAAATAAGAGCACATCCATGTCAGGATATAATTTGGCATAGTATGGTTGAATAAGTTTATAGTCTTCTTGAAGCTTATCTATATCGTTGCTACCCAATCCTCTTCCTGCCTTATCAACATATATTTTTGCTGCCGTCTTAAAAAACCGTTCTACTGCCTCACTCAATGAGGTATCATGCTGAATATAGTTAGCTTCGATCCAACGCGCTACGCGTTTATTTTGAACTACATCGATAAAGGTATCATCGCACAATATATCAGGCGCATCTGTGGACTTCGTACTAAAAATTCCCTTAACCACATCCACAGTTTGTACAACAGGATTTCTCAATACGTTAGACGTGTCCACACAGTATTTTGAAAGTGAAGCCACGCTATCATAAAATTTATTCATCGGCGTTAGTACTTGAGCAACCAAATAATTAGGACGCAAAGAAAAGTGCTCTTCCATGGTTTCTAATTCCGCAATAAACCCGGGCAGTTGATTGTGTTTTAATTCATTCAATAACGCCTGAAGTTTTACATGCGATGTTTGTGTCAATTCTCCAGTGGAGCTCAGGAGCGTTGGCAAATGTTGAAGCAATAGATTAACCGTTGAAAGCCCGCTAGGGAGCAGCTCAAAGTCTTTGCTGGTGGCCATTTTTTTCAGATTATTTACCAATAAGTTTGTTTTCTTTTTCAGGGCTTTTGAATCGTGAGCGGATAGGTTTTGAATCGAACCCGGATCGATCAAATCTTGTAATTCTTGAAAATACACGGGTAACTGGTAAATTAATTTACTCAGGTTTTCCAGCCCTTGATACGGCTTTATATTGGACTCTGGAAACAGTTGCATGGCTTGCCCTAATGATTGGGCAGGAATGTTGTTAGCATCAATGTGATTTCTCACCACCTCTAACTTGGCAATCAACGGAGCCAAATAAGGCCTGATTAACATTTCAACATCAGCTGAACTCTGATTGAGGGTATTCAGCTCTGTACCCAACAGGCCTACGGTTGCAATTAATTTGGGCACAAGTTCGAGACAAATGCTCGGCATATTACGATCCCGGCCGATATCTGTATCCAATAATAATGTCAAACTTTGTTCTGCATTATTTAACGCACCTAATATTGTTTTGATCGTAACCAC
>CAMDBQ010000125.1 GCA_945889365.1 Legionella genomosp. 1
AGTCGGTGCCGGCGGGATTGGTTTTGATGTCGCAGAATGGCTGACACACGAGCATTCGGTTGAGAGTGATAAGTCATATTATAATGAGTGGGGCATTGATATCACCAGTGCACATCGCGGAGGACTAAAACCACCTACGATTACTCCAAGTCCACGTCAAGTTTATTTGCTGCAACGTAAAAAACATAAATTAGGTAAGAATCTGGGTAAAACCACAGGTTGGATTCATCGTTTAAGCTTGAAGCACAAGAAAGTAGAGATGCTATCCGGTGTAACCTATGTGCAGATTGATGATGCAGGTTTGCATATATTAATTGATGATAAACCACGTGTTTTGGATGTTGATTCAGTCGTTATTTGTACCGGCCAAATTGAATTGTGCTCATTGGCTGAACCATTGAAACAGGCTGGCCAGATGGTCCATGTGATAGGTGGTGCGTATAAAGCATTGGAGTTGGATGCCCGTCATGCCATTGATCAGGCTTGTCGTTTAGCCGCTTTGGTTTAAATTATAACGAGTTAATGAATGATCCACACAGTCGAGATCCAAGTTTAATTGAGCCAAACAGCCCTGCTTGAGGGGGTTTTCATGCAGGGCTGTTTGGTTCAAAGTCCAAAAAGTAAATAAACGAATAAAAAGAGTGCATTTCCCGCATTATTCTGTTATTATACTGACCAGTTTTTACATTGCTTAATCTAATTTCAGATTATGTGTATTTTTCAGGAATTTTATGACCCAAGAATTGACAACATTTGCAGATCTTGACTTATCTGATGCGCTACAGAAAGCGCTTATTGATTTACAATTTGAAACGCCATCGCCCATTCAGCAACAAACGATTCCATTGCTGTTAAAAGGACATGACGTTATCGGGCTTGCACAAACAGGCACAGGTAAAACAGCCGCATTTGGTTTGCCTATTTTGCAAAGCTTATCCCTCACATCAAAAAGCACGCAATCACTGGTTATAGCACCAACGCGTGAATTGGCTATGCAAGTTGGCGAACATTTGCAGAAAATGGCAGCCTATATGGGCCATGTCAAAGTTGCTATCTTGTGCGGTGGTCAGCCATATCCGCCACAATTAAAAGCTTTGCGTGATGGTGCGCAAATTGTGGTTGGAACGCCAGGCCGGGTTTTGGACCATATTAAAAGCAATGCATTAAAATTGGGTGAATTGAAAATATTTGTGTTGGATGAAGCCGATGAAATGTTGCGTATGGGCTTTATTGAAGATGTTGAAACCATTTTAGCGAAACTTCCTGAAAAAAGACAAATCGCTTTATTTTCAGCTACCATGCCACCGCAAATTCTTAAAATTGCCAACAGTTATTTAAAAAATCCTGAATATGTAAAAATTCAGATGGATACGGCAACGGTTAAAAGCATTGAACAACGCTTTGTATTTGCTTCTCAACCACAAAAACCAGATGCATTGCTGCGTATTCTTGCTGTAGAAGACTACCAGGGTGTGATTGTATTTGTGCGAACGAAAGTTAGTACAGAAGAAGTGGCTGAAATCTTGCAAAAGCAAGGACATCGCGCCATGGCGATTCATGGTGACATCACGCAGAATTTACGTGAGCGCATCGTTGCTCAATTTAAATCAGGTGCTATTGATGTGTTGGTTGCAACTGACGTTGCAGCACGCGGCCTTGACGTAGAGCGCGTTACCCATGTTATCAACTATGATATGGCGCATGACTGTGAAACGTATGTGCATCGTGTCGGTCGTACCGGACGTGCTGGTCGAAGTGGTGTGACTATTTTATTCGCGACTCCAAGAGAATCGCGTATGTTGACTAACATTGAGCGTCATACACGTCAACGCATTGAAAAAGTGACAGTACCAACCGATTATATGATTCAAACAGCCAGACAGCAGCGTTTTATGGCTAATATTACTGAGCGTTTAGAGCATGAAAACCTGCCTTCTTATCGTAATATTATTGAAGACTATTTGAAGAACAATGAGGGTTCTTCTGCTGTTGATGTTGCAGCAGCGCTGGCTTTATTGATTAATAAAGACAAGCCCTGGGATCAGAAATTTGTAGGTCATGCAGCACCACCTAGTGCGTCTAAAGAGGGTCGTGTTAGAAGCAGCAGTAACAGTGATTCAAGACCGTCACGATCCTATTCTAATAATGATGGTCCACGGTTTTCTTCAGGTGGCGAGCGTAGATCGTTTCGCGATGACGCTGCAGCTGGTGATCGCAGACCATCACGCGATGATTCTTCTTCGGCAATACAAGAAACGTATCGTATAGATGTAGGCCGTGTGCATGGTGTTAAACCGGGCAATATCGTGGGCGCAATTGCTAACGAAGCCGGTTTACAAAGCCGATTTATTACAGGTTTAAAAATAAATGATGATCATTCTACCGTTCGTTTGCCTAAAGATATGGACAAAGACGCGATTCACCGATTAAATAAAGCGTGGGTCTGCGGCAGACAATTAAAATTGACGTCACTCGCAGCAGCCTAGTTTAACTATTTCTGGTGTGTTTATAAATAAAATGAAGGGGCAATATGTGCCCCTTCATTTTATTTATAAAACTGAATAAGGTGAATTATGAAAAATATTTTCTTCCTGGTAGCGTTATTTTTCTCAGTACAAGCTTCAGCTGTACCATTAAACACGATTGTTGTTTTTGGTGACAGCCTGTCCGATAACGGGAATCTATATGAGTACATGAAGAGAGAGTTGCCTTTGTCCCCGCCTTATTTTAATGGGCGTTTCACCAATGGGCCAGTTTGGATTGAGCTGTTAACCCGCATGTATTATCCCAACGATAGTAAGGCGCATTTACTCGATTATGCTTTTGGCGGAGCTGGGGTGTCTGAAGAAGTTAATGATGATGATGACGATGATGACGAAGAGGTTTTATTCACTTTGCGCCGTGAAATTGACAGCTATTTACTTACCCACCACGAGAAAGCGGATGAATCCAGTTTGTATGTGGTTTGGATGGGTTCAAATAATTATTTAGCGGCACCCAGTAATGCTGATGATGCTGTCAATCAAACTATCTTAGGTATAAAGCATGATTTGCAGCGTTTAGTTAAGAAAGGTGCAAAGCATATCATGGTTGTTGATGTGGTTGATCTGGGCAAGACACCTGCTGCAAAAGATTTTGATGCAGTTGATCTCTTCACGGAATTGAGCCGGAAACATAACGTTTTATTGAAACAAATGGTTGAGGAAATGAAAAGTGAAGATCCATCTGTGCAATGGTTCTTATTTGAGGCCAGCAGTATTTTAGATGAGATGGTGAATTTTCCTGACCGTTATGGTTTTACTAACACAACCACTGCGTGTACCGAAGAAATGATGGCCAAGCCATCATCAAAATTTATTTTAAAGATGGCTTCCAGTGTTAATAAAGCTCGTTTGAATGTAGACGCCTGCACAGGCTACCTGTTTTTTGATCTCGTTCATCCATCTGAGCCTGGGCATATTGCTATGGCTGAAAAAACCAAGAAAATGTTGGATGACGCAGATGTTACATTTGAGTAATTGATTTTCCCCTGCGTATCCGGTTGCGGTACAATCCACCCATCTTGGTCCCGAGGCTTGTCATTACCCACAAGTCAGGAAACTCACGTCTAGCTTGAGTCCATAGCCACGAGTTGTCGTCCCCTCCTTCGCGGGGACGACATGCATCAAACTTGTGGGCAATGATATGGCCTCGGGACGTAGGCATGAAGTCCTTGTAACGCAACCGGATAGCTCAAACAAACCGCTTTTACCAGCCTTTGCTCTCACAAATCTGTTCATACGCTTTTCTTATAATCTGAGTTTTTTCTGTCGCCTTTTTAATCGCCTCTTTAGGTAAGCCCAGAGCACTCAATTTATCAGGATGATTCTTGCTGATTAACCGTCTGTATGCACGTTTAACATCTTGCTTGTTCGCAGTGGGTTGTATTTGGAGAATAGTATAAGCACTCTCCAGCGTATTGTGAGTTCTCGGGCGAGGTTGTTCTTGCTGGGTTGATTGACGGTAAAAATCATCATGAAATCGTGTCTGTTCATGAATCGGGGCATAATGCATATAGTTAAGGATAATATTTACAATGTGTATTTTATTTTCTGATAAACCATCCAATTGAGCGATGTTATACTGTGTGTTGATAAATAGTTTCACTAGCTCCGGGTTATCATAAATCGCTTCTTGCAAGAGCGTGACCATCTGTTTTAATTTGAAATGTTCTTTTTTCCCATCATTGAAAAAATTCTGTGCTAATGCTTGTTGTTCTTGATTGAGATTCATCTGTTGCATTAACGTTTTAGCCATCCGAATTTCTTGCTCGGAAACACGGCCATCGGCTTTGGAAATATGCCCCATGATTGAGAACGTAGCTTTAAGAAATATTTTCTTCACGGCTAGGCGTGGTTCAGCATGATAGTGCCAAAGTGGATTGGTGTAATGCACCATGAGCCCGCGGTCAAACATGTTGCCAATAAATATCCCAAGAAAAGCACCAATAGGACCTGCGATCAAGTACCCTAAAAAAGCACAAAGCACTTTTCCCCACCAGGTTTGGTTGGCAAAAAAGCGACGTAAATCCATGCTGACTCCTAGAGGTTGATAACCCCCCCGTCATCCAGAGCGAAGCGAGGGATCTCCTAGAGATCATGGGGTTGTGTGATCTAATTCTAGCAGGATGAGCGTGCTCACACAATTTGATGGTCAGTTTTCCACGATAAATGATGTTCGTTGCATGTTAAAAAATACACAGCGTCCCTGCTGCGCTCAATAGTGAATCAACACCCTGTTTAAAAGGTGGTTCGCCCTCAGTTAATGGCACTGATTGCACATTTCTATCGCCATTAACAAGGCAATTTCAACTGGCTTCCAAAAAGAGCGACCTAATCGCGCTTATCAGCGACGGTCTCACAAGGTGATAAAAAAATGGCGTCAACCTAGACCAAAGAAAACATGCTCTGCTAACGCACTACCGATAGCAGCATAAATAAATTAAAAATATGGCTGGTTGCACTATGATAATACCAGCCTACTAAGTGAATGGGTTTTTTTGTTAAGCGAATGCCATTGTCATGTAGGATCACGCGCCGCACGCTCCTACATTACATTCGTCTTAAATTGACGATTATGCGCATTCACAAGGATGACAAGAGTTACGCAAATTTTTCAACATGTACATGATGAAATGAATACTTCTCTGGTGATTTAAAGAAGCTTTTAATTT
>CAMDBQ010000126.1 GCA_945889365.1 Legionella genomosp. 1
AATGGTGCAGGCTAATAATACACCTAGCATGCCTTCAATGAGAACAATGGGTTGATCTGCCAATTGACTGGTGTTGATAATGCCATCGCGCATGGTTTCGGTGACACCAGAGCCGCCTAAAAAAGCACCAGCAAACTCGAATATTACGGCAATAATCATGGCCTGTCGGACGGTAACGGCTTTCGAGCCCATGGTCGTACTCATGACGTTTGCCAGATCATTGGCGCCAACGCCCCAAGTCATCATGAAACAGAGGATAACGGCTATAATGATATATAAAGTAGAATGATCCATAGGAATATATTACCGGGCAATAAGAATTTGTAGACGACCACCCACAGTTTGTGCGTGGTCAGCCAAGTCGCCAATCCATTGAACTAATTTGTAGAGAAATACTACGTCAACCGCTGTTAGATCCTTTTCCAGCTCAAAAATACGATGCCTGAGTTCAGCCAGTTTTTCATCACTGTCTTGTTCAATTTCATCGAGGGTCATGATCATTTCTTCAACAATGTTGACTTCACTACCACGAAAACCGCTTTCAAGTAATTCGTCTAATTCATTAATTGCTTTGCAGGCTTGTTTTGCCGCATCGAGACAGCGATGTAGAAACGGCATGAATATGCCGGAAATGGCTTCAGGTATAATCATTTTTCGACCGATGACAAGGCCTGCAATGTCTTCAGCTTTGTTAGCGATACGATCTTGAGCGCTTAATAATTCCAGTAAGTCTGTGCGTGATACAGGTAGAAATAAGCCGGCGGGTAAATGCAGGCGGAGCTCACGTTTAATTAAATCAGCGTCTGTTTCAATAGCGACAATTTTGTCTTTGATGGTAATTGCTGTGGGCCAATCTTGTTGAAGTACAGCTTCAAAAAAAGGATAGAGTTGCTTGGCGCAAAGGTAGGTTTTATGCATATGCTGTTCGATAGGCCGAATCGGCGATGGTCCAAACATGTTAAATATGCTACCCATAATATCGCACCTTGCAATCGTTAGAGTCGAATTGTATCGCATATCTAATAAAAACAGAACTCTTAAAACGCATCAACAATGTTGAAATGTAGTCTTTGGGGGGATCTGAACGTCTACCTTGTGGGTTTGTCGGTAATTAAAGATTGCGATTCGAATCCAACTGTTCTAAAATGAACAATAATAATTCTTGATGGTGAAATTAAATCATTTTACGTATTTTGTTTCTATTTTTTTCTTCACTCTGTGTCGCGGTCGCACATGCCGGTCATTACTCGGTAAAGGTTGGTGATTCGACGGTTAATATTAAACAGTATAAACACGGTAAGGGAAAGGCGTTTGTACATGTGCATCAAAATGAAACGACCGCATTAAAGGCGGCTCGTGCTGTTATCAAATCCGAAGGCGGCAGTGTGCTTACATTGACTCATTCAGGCGGGCGGAATATTGTTTTTCATTTGCGACATAAACGTTATGAATTTGATCCTAATCGTATTTATACGGATAAGGGCATTAAAAAAACCTTGATGCAATTTGGCAAATATACGCCTGCTGCACACCGTGAAGTCAAAAAATTGGCCGATAAAATTAAGGTTTTGTTGCCTAAGGGTAAAATTATTGCAGTGCACAATAACGAAACTTATTCTCTACGAAATTATTTCCCAGGGCATGATATGGCCCATGATGCGCAGTCTTTAAATGTTAATAAACGCCATTTTCATCGTAATTTCTATCTGGTTAACAAGCGCCACGATTATTTGCGTTTTAAACAAGCGAATTACAATAGCGTGTGGCAGTCGGGTCATGCTACGGATGATGGTTCGTTGTCGGTTTTTTTGGATTGTGTGAATTATATCAATGTTGAAGCAGGTTATGATCAATTGGCAGCGCAAATTACAATGTTGAAGTACGCGTAAATTGAAGGTGTGCTCAACACGCTCCTTTAAACACAGTAGATCCCCGCCTACGCGGGGACGACAGCTTAAGGGAGCGTATTAACAAGACGAGGCACTACGTATTGGATACTATACAGGTTGTACCCATCCCATAAGCAGGGTCGCGCCACAAGAAAATTTTATTTATCCAGTTTGATATAAAAGCAATCATGTCGTATAATGTTTATACTAGTTAAACATAAGGACATGATCATGAAAAAATTAATTTTTGCTAGCTTTGCTCTGTCTTCTATTGCTTTACTGAGCGGTTGTGTCGCGGACTCCAATCAATATGGAACGACATATGTTGAAACGGATCCCGGCTATACTGGTTACACGGTAGGTGATGGACCCTATAATATTTCCAATGGCTTCAGCCCTGCATTTTGGAATCCAGGTTATAATAATCCGCTTTGGTATAATCGGGTTTATGTCGGAAATGTCTATCATGGAGGGTACTATGGTCGCCATAGCGGGTATGCTCGTGGTAGTTATGTAAGACATGGCGGTTTTACTGGATATGGTCGCGGACATCGCCGGTAGTCAAGTGCCGCTGGCCCCTAAACGGCGCTCTACTCTTGATTCAAATGCGTACGGCGCTCTTGCATGGTTTCGATGCTGTTGATCACGGACTCGCGGCAAATCTCGCGCATGATCGGTATGGAATTTAAGGGCATACCCGATTCAATAGAATACGCTATGAAAAAGCTGTCTTGCCAGATTTTTTCGTTTTTACGCGCACGTGATTTTAGCCACAATGTGATCCACAAAAAATGGGATAACCAATGTTCACGATGCAGCTCCATCTCTTGAGTGAATACGGCTTCCATGGCCTCGTCAAAACGGCAAACTTTCACGCCATCGACAAAACTGCAGCAACGATTAACCAGTTTATCAACCTGATAATTTTCCACATACCATGATTCAGTAAAGCGTTTGTTTTTAGGCCATGATTTTGAGCGGTTTAATGACGCTCGTGTGCTTTCTGGAGTAAAGGGGCTGATCTGCACGCCCAATTGCTCGATTAAATAGTCAATATCCAGTTTTTGAGGCAGAAGATGCAAACCCAGCTCTTCTTGTATTTCCAGCAAATGCAAGTCAGGCATGCCACCCTGCTCGATGGTCATGGCAAGAAAATGACTGGCCATCATTAATAAATAAGGCATATCAACGTCGCGCAGCATAACGCTGTCATCGAACGCTTCATCGTAGTAATGTGCGACATCCGCGCGTGAAATGTTGGGCGTTATCCAGGCATCTTTGATGCCCACGTTTTGTTTAAACAACAGACCACACAGGCGATTTTTTCTGTTTTTTCGCATATGAATAAAAATACCCTGCGCACCACTGCCATCAACTTCACTGGCTTTAAGACGCACAGCCGAAGCCGTGGTTTCTGGCGTCATGAATACAACGCCTTTTTTTCGCTGTATTTTGATCCAGTGATTGAATTGCGCATGATATTCAGGTGGATACCAATTTTTAATGGCCTGTAAGCGTGACAGTGAGATTGAACTTAAGGTGATGTCTGGCATTAAATGTTCATGGGTTGCTATAACGACTTCACGTACGTCTGGTTTTGGATGAAGCAAGGTAAGCAATGCGATGTCCATGCCTTCATCGATGCTATATAAATCGGCAACCAAATCAGAAAAAAAGTCAGGAGGCATTGCATAACTTTGTGCAAAAAAATTCTCGGTAATATCATATACCGATAGATCAGACAGCTCTTGAATCAGGTCACGAATTGAATCCAGGTGAGATATTTCTTCTTCGGGTGTCAGGTCATCTTCATTATTTGCCAGATCAAGGTAGGCATTTTTCAGTTCATTGGATAATTCTACATGCACTTCATAAAAAGCATTCAATATTGGCAGCCAGAAACTAAGTGAATGTTTGCTAGTGGCTATGGCTGTAGCCATGTAATCCATCAATTGATTCATGGTTCGGTCGGCTAATTTATTTTTCCCTTCAATAGCCGATTGCAATTGCGCCACACAAATATCCAACGCAAAAATACACGCCGAATAATAGGCGCGATTATCATCCAGTATCTGTTCATCGAGTGCGTCGATCAAATCAACCAAACGTAATGCAAGCATCGGCTCTTGCAGAAAATAGGTATAAAACTCTGGATTCGGATCGCGATCTTTTTCGATCAAAGCCGCCATATCCGTAATCCAGATTTTTAACTGTTCAACTGATTCGGTCATTTTAATATTAAATTTCCTTGGATTTTACGGATCGCTCTCAAAGACAGGCACTATCCCCGTTTAAGTTTAGACAATGCATCGGCCATGCTGGTGTTAAACAATGTTTTTTTCTCAGCAGCAACAGGTGCTTTTTTTACAGGTTCAGGCTTTTTACCTCGAGCATGTGTTTTAGCTGGCTGTGCGGTTTTTACCGGAGCTGGTTTCTCAGCTATTTTTTGTTGTACAGCGGGCTTTTCGTCTTCAAGTTTCATCGTTAAACCAATCCGACGACGCTCTTTATCGACCTCAACAACGCGGACTGTAACCACATCGCCTGCTTTAACCACAGCACGCGGATCAGTAATAAAGCGGTTGGTCATGGCAGAAATATGCACCAGACCGTCTTGATGCACGCCAATATCAACAAAGGCACCAAAATTAGTCACATTACTGACCACACCATCAAGGATCATGCCAATTTCCAAATGAGCCACTTCTTCAATTCCTTCTTTAAAACTTACGGTTTTAAACTCAGGTCTTGGATCGCGGCCGGGCTTTTCCAATTCGTGTAAAATATCACAAATGGTTGGTAAACCGTGTTGATCATCAATGTAATCTGTGGCATTTACGGTTTGCAGCATTTCACGATTGCCAATGACTTGTCTAATTTCAACGTGTTTGTCAGCTAAAATACGTTCTACAACAGAATAGGACTCAGGATGTACACCTGATGAATCCAGTGGATTTTCACCTTGCATAATTCGTAAAAAGCCCGCTGATTGCTGGAAGCTTTTTTCACCCATGCGAGGCACTAATTTTAATTGTTCACGATTGCTATATGCGCCGTGCTCATCTCGATATTTCACTAAATTGTTTGCCAGCGTTTCATTCAGTCCTGATACGCGGGTTAATAAGGCTACGGATGCCATATTGATATCAACCCCAACTTTATTCACACAATCTTCTACGACAGCTTCAAGACTGCGTGCTAAACGAGGCTGATTGATATCATGCTGGTATTGTCCAACACCGATTGATTTAGGCTCAATTTTAACCAATTCGGCTAGTGGATCTTGCAAGCGTCGAGC
>CAMDBQ010000127.1 GCA_945889365.1 Legionella genomosp. 1
TTAGTGCATGTTGAATGGGCACCGCAAGCATCTGTGACACCCATGGGACAATTGCCATTTTTTATTGAATTTTTAAAATTAGGCGGATTATTTGATGCGTGGGTTGATGATTTCCCATTAGAATTCACGAGTAATAATGCACCGTCTAAACGCGATATTTTAGGAGCACTGTTGCTATCCATTTTATCTGGCCATAAACGCTATGCTCATGTCACATCGATCCGTTGCGATACAGTGAACCCGAAATTATTGGGTATGTCTAAAGTTGTCAGTGAAGATTCATTTGGTGGAGTTTATTCGTTCGAATAGCTGAGCCGGATAAACATATGGAAGCCATTACGAGTCGTCCATTATTATTACATGCCATTGGCAAAGAAATTTCACACGCTGGACAGACAGTTATTCAGATCACAAGCATCCATGGTTCAACAGGTAAAGTGCAAAAACTCTTGAATAGAGTTGCGACTTTTTTTAGTGAATTCAAGTCTTATGCAGAGCAGTTAACATCAGAGCAACGATGGTTGCGAATATTGAGTAAATCAGTTGAAAAATATCTAGGTGGAAGGATGCTATTTGAGCCGACTTATCTTGCGGCACCGTCGTAACATCAATCAACGATAAAAAAATCGATTTCTTCTCGAAAAATGTGCTCTGATTTTCAAGAGCAACAGATCGTGGCGGCCATGATTTTATGCTGCTTCAAAGCCTAAAAATAATATGGGGCTTTCAGGGCAACTGCTTTTTTTAGGTTTATGAGTTATTTTAGATCACACATGTTTGTGCCCTCGTGTTATAGATTTGATACTCATACTAATAAAGTATATACTTTATTAGTATGAGTATCAAATGGAGAGGCATAATGTCCAAAGAAGCCGTTTTTACGATGAAACTGGAACACGAACTTCGCGATGAATTCATGGCTGCTGCAGAAGAATCACATAGACCTGCCTCACAGATTGTACGGGATTTCATGCGTGATTTTATTCAACGACAACGTCAAGCTCGTGATCATGATTCATGGTTCCGAAGCAAGGTGCAAGCAAGCATTGATGATAAATCGCCAACCATTTCTCATGAAGATGTTATGGCAGAAATGAAGGCCAGACTTTCAGCGAGAATTGCTAAAGAGAAAAAATCTTGAGAATTGAGTGGCGAAACAAAGCTCGTATGGATGCCATGGATATTGTCGACTATATTGATATCGACAACCCTGCTGCTGCATTCGCTGTTTATGAAGAAATACATCATCAAATAGCCATGCTCGGTGATAACCCGAAAATGGGTCGACTTGGACGAGTCGTTGGTACACGGGAGCTGATTATTAACAGAACACCCTACATTGCTGCATATCTTGTGGCAAAAGACGCTGTAATTATTTTACGTATTATTCATGGTGCTCAGCATTGGCCGAAAAAACTGGTGCCCAGTTAAGGAAACTCTTTCTGCCGTTACTCGAGTGGGATTCATCTTGAAATAAGCCATTAAATTTACTAATTGTATCTAATGGTTCATTATCTAGGCTTTGTTTCCTAACCCATAAAGTGAGCAGATTGGGGTGCCGGGTTAAGAACCGTGATATCCTTAGCTGCATGACTAACGCCCTTATTTTGCGACACCATAATGCCCAATAAATACGCCGAAAACCAGTGATTCACCCGCGCGCATCAGATAGCAACCATTAAAGTGCATAGGATGACCACTTGGCCTAGAAGGGATATCAAACACCAAAATACGACCATCAGAATGATGCAATTCCGTGATCTCTACACGAAAATCCAGCTGATCAGCCTGAACACTATATCCGATGGATTTGGGTATGCATCGGTACCGACAACACGGCGAGGCGGCTTATCATTCACGCCAAGTACAGGATAACCACCTCGCTCATTAGCAAGGGCTACACAATATCCCATCAATTTCTCGGTATTATATTGATTATGGGCTTCTTTAAATTCCAGGTGCTCGCTTTCGGGTTCATCAACAAGCCAGTGATGAAGAGTTTCAAGTGTGATCATGCTAGCTCTTTCTCCAAACACATATCATGCCGTGCAACCATTCTCAGCAAGTGCTCGATAAACCGAAGCACGGACAATTTCGCATCCAGCAGCGCGAGGTGCTTTTTCTTGCAATGCATAATCTTGATCAATGCTGGATAATCGAGCATAACCATAACACGCCATGATGTTGTCTCATTAAAATCTAGATGTTCACAGCATACCGCTTCAAAACTAGAAAAAAAATTCTATTGAGACACAAAAAGTGTCTCATACTGTCGCCTCGTCAGAGGTATACCCTTTTGTGACATCGTGTGCGCTTCTTCAAATAGATCCTCGTAATTCATACCAAACCCCACGACCACTACCATGTTGATTTAAGTACCCGCTTTTAACCAATGCACGAAAATGGAGTTTAAGAGTATTCCGACTCACACCAGTCAATTTTACAGAAGTACCTATGGTAATACGCCCATGCTCACGAGCAAACTCAATTATGTTAAGAGAAAGTTCTGGCAATGCTGCTAACACTAAATTTTCTCGTTCGATTTTTTTTTCTAATCGCCTAACTTGCTCCACCGCTGAACGCAAAAAAAACTCTAGCCACGGCTGCCAATTTGGTTTTTCTGTGCGAATGCTCCCCTGTGTTTGCCGAAGTGCTAAGTAATAGGAATCCTTATTTTGTTCAACAATACTTTCCAATGAACTATATGGCACATAGATATAACCAGCCTGAAGAAGCAACAACGTTGTCAACACACGAGACAATCGACCATTTCCATCTTGGAATGGATGGATCTCCAGAAAAACCACCACCCACAACGCAATGATAAATAAAGGATGCAAAATTTTTTCACTGCGAGCCGTTTGAACCCACAGAATTAGCTCTTCCATCAATCGCGGTGTATCGAAGGACGATGCTGTCTGAAATACAACTCCCAATTGGGCGCCATTCTCATCGAAAGCAACAATACTATTGGACGTTGTTTTGTAATTTCCGCGATGCCAATCATCTTTCTCACTGTAAGAAAGCAGCTGTTGATGCAACTGTTTAATATGATTTTCAGTGAACGTAATGTCTTGCCATGAAGAAAAGACCAGCTCCATCACTTGTGCATAGCCAGCCACTTCCTGCTCGTCACGAGTGGTAAAAGATTGGACTTGTAGATTAGATAACAAATGATGTATTTCGATATCGGACAATTTGCCGCCCTCAATCCTAGTAGATGAACCAATACTTTCTATAGTTGCTATACGGCGCAAAGCTAGCAGCCGTTCAGGTGCAAGCGTACCTAATGCCCGCCACGCTCCTTTAAACTCATCTATTTTGGCAATTAATGACAATATAGACGGGGTAATTTGAATACTTTCTGATTTAATCATAAACCCAATCATAAACCCAATTACACCCATTAACAAACAATATTTTCAGAATACATCCCGTTCCGGGTGTAATTGGGTTTATAATTGGATATAAATGTCTTGAAAATCGGTTAATAGACAAACTGTCTACTAACCCAATGAAATTCGATTTATAAGACAGCTAAAAACAACCCATTTTAAGTGCCCACCAATTTATAATATTGGAGACAATGGATTATTTTTTCAAAGCGACTAATTTGTTAACCAACTGAAGAATTAAGAAGGAATTAATTTGTTTTGTCATTGGATCTGCTTCACTCAAAAGGCATTCCGGACCGAATCTACAAAACCTTGTTCCAAATTCTGTTGCTACTGTTAAGATATAATGCTGTTTACCGCTTTTCCATGAAATTTTTTGGAATAATACATTTTTTTTATTTAGTTTTTCAATCAATTCCTGTGAGATATTTTCAGCGGCCGCTTTTATTTTTATTACTTGAATATCTTCTTCTGTTTTTAACTTAATAGGGTTCATCGTATCTTATTCTCTTATAGTTCTTAGTCTTTAGTAAAAGAGACTTTATTAACATACAAATTTTGCTGCCGTCCATGCACGATAGATGGCATCCGGAGCACCGTGTGGTGAAATCAGGGCACTTAGCAAGACATTGGTGCCGAGTACAATACGCATTAATGATCACGCGCCCATTCAACAGCTTCCCTCACAATCGCAGATAGATCATCTTCATTGATATCTGCATTGGCAGCCTTGGCTTGCGCGGCGGTCAATTCCAGAATATGGGTGCGCACAGATTCCTCAATAAAACGAGATAAATCACCTTTTTTGCCTCCTCCCTGATTGGCCAGAAACATTCGCAAGGCCTGATCAGTATCCTGGCAAACTGCAACATTCCAACGTATTGTTTGACTCATGGTATACTCCCGCATATGCGCATGGGTGTTTATATACTCATACATAAATGTTTATAACAATACAATCCAGAATTTGCGCAACATACATATTTACCAATCCCCCTATCATTCCGCAGAAAATGTCCTATAATTACACATATAGGCAGTTACCAACCCTGACTGAACTTAAATACGATTGACGAATAGGGAGATTGCTTTGATGTGCCGTGTGTCTGCCTGTGAATGACAGGAAGCCTAAAGCACCTCATAAATCACCACAGTGAGGATCATTTCCAGCTCAGACATACGGGGGGTCATTGCCTAATTATCAACTCCCGATTAGCCGATTTAACCGCGGTGAAATCAACCACATTAAGACTGCCACGGCCAACGTCACCACACCAATACTGGCAAATACATGGGTATAAACCATCAATGACTCAATGCCCGGCTGAATATCTTTTGGTAATGCCGTATAGGATGCCACCCATGCCCCTGTAAATCCAGCCACAGAAGAGGTTAAAAACCAGATCCCCATCACAAAGCCGGCCATTTTAGGCGGCACCAATTCAGCCACCATCGCAACACCTAAGGCAGACACCAACACTTCGCCTAAACTCTGGAACAAATAAGCCACGACCAACCACCCGGAAGACACCATGCCATTCGCATCATGCACATACCGACAGAAATACAACGACAAAAAGCCTATACTGCAACACGTCATGCCTGAGGCAAACTTATAAGACACTGGGAAAGAAATCCCACGATCATTTAACCGCAGATAAAATGCCGCTAACAAGGGGCTCATAATAATAATCCAGATCGCATTTAACGCTTGAAAGCTCTGCGGATCCAGTTGAACTGACAGCAAACTGGCATGCACATTATTCACTGCAAATAAAT
>CAMDBQ010000128.1 GCA_945889365.1 Legionella genomosp. 1
TCCAAAGACCCCAGATAATCAAGAGCGGCACCCAGACCTATCACGCCGGCAATGTTTGGCGTTCCTGCTTCAAATTTATAAGGCAATGGAGCGTATTCTGTGGATTCAAAGGTGACGTATTTAATCATCTCGCCGCCACCTTGATAAGGCGCCATGCTTTCCAGCAAAGACTCTTTACCCCACAGCACACCAATCCCGGTTGGACCATACATTTTATGACCGGAAAAAGCATAAAAATCACAATCCAACGCTTGCACATCGACTGGCAAATGAGCGGTAGACTGTGCGCCATCTAGTAAGACCAAGGCACCATGTGCATGAGCCATTTCAATCATTTTCTTAACTGGATTAATCGTGCCCAGAGCATTCGAAGCATAATTAATCGCTACAAATTTTGTATTTTTAGTTAATAGCTTTTCAAATTCATCAAGTAAAACTTCACCCTCTTTTGAAATAGGCGCTACTTTTAATACTGCGCCGGTTTTTTTGCAGACCATTTGCCAAGGCACAATATTGGAATGATGTTCCATGTGCGTGATAAGAATTTCTTCGCCTGGCAATAAACGAGGTGCAACAAAACTTTGCGCCACCAAATTAATCGCTTCTGTTGTACCGCGTACAAAAATACATTCACGCACAGAATTGGCGTTGATAAAACGACGTACTTTGTCACGCGCTGCCTCAAATTGAAGCGTGGAACGCATACTCAGGTCATGGACACCGCGGTGAACGTTGGCATTATCACAACTATAGTAATGGGTCATCGCATCAATCACCGCTTTCGGCCTTTGCGTGGTGGCGGCATTATCAAAATAAATTAATGGATAGCCATTGACCGTTTGATGCAAAACGGGGAAATCTGCCCGAATAGCGTTAATATCGATCGCGTTGATCAAAGTTGATGCTTTATCCATGTGCTCACCCTATCTGCTCATTTAATAACGTACCCAACCATGTTGCCAGGTTAACGTCCGTGATTGCGCGCACATTTTCTGCGGCAAATGCCTGAATTAAATAATGGCTGGCCTCTGTATAGTCTATCCCACGTGTAGCCAAATAAAATAATGCTTCTTCATCCAGTTGACCTACGGTCGCGCCATGAGTACACACCACATCATTGGCAAAAATTTCCAACTGCGGTTTCGTATCAATTTCAGCATCGAGAGACAACAGCAGATTTTTATTTTGCTGTTTAGCTTCAGTATGTTGAGCATCTTTAGCGACGATGACTTTGCCATTAAAAACAGCGCGTGAACGGCCAGTTAATATGCCCTTATAATCCTGAGCACTATTGCAGTCAGGTACAGCGTGATTAACCAGGGTATGGAAATCCATATGTTGACCATCAGCTGGTGCATAAATACCATTCATGAAACAACGTGCATGAGACTCCTCCATACTGAACGTCGCATCGCTACGCACGAGTTTTCCACCAAAGCTAAACAAGTGACTGTCAAACTGGCTGTTCGCGGCTTGCCTCACTGCAAGGTGGCCAATATGAAAGGCCAATTTACTTTCGCGTTGAATTTTATAATGCGTAATCGCTGCATTTGCCGCGGCATGAACCTCGGTTACCGTATTGGTCAAATATTCGCTTGAGGACTCACCTTGATAATCTTCAATAATCGTCGCACAACTGCCTGCTTCTGCAATCACAAGATGCCGAATATACGTGGCTTGTTGGGTTTGATCTTGCCAATGAGACAGCAGTAACGGCTCTGGTAAACAAGTGCCAGCCGGTAAATAGATAAACAAACCGCATTGTAGCATTGCGGTATTCAACGCTTGAAACCCATGCTCCTGTTTCATAATCTGGCCAAGCCAAGGTTTGATTAGTTTCGCGTGAGACAGTATTGCCTGTGCAATTGGGAGAACTACAACACCCGCTGGCAATGTTGCCGCTAATGCTTCAGCACCTTTAATCACGCCATTAACTATTGCGATTTTGCTGCAGCTCACGGGAATATCTGTTGGAGCAGCCGCATGTTTGACATTGCCAGCAGCATTGACAAATTGACGCTTAACAAAACCATCAACCAGCGTGTATTTCCACTCTTCGTCTTTACGCGTAGGAAAGCCAAGGCGTTCAAAATCAGCCAATGCCCTGTGTTGCATCTGCGCAAGCCAAGGAATATCAGAAGCGCCGGCTACAGCTTGCTGTTGATAAAAATCCGTGATATCGCTCATACCTGTTCCATCTCCTCCAGCCAACTATAGCCTTTATCTTCCAGTTCAAGCGCCAATGATTTGTCACCTGACTTGATAATCTGGCC
Organism: Legionella genomosp. 1; assembly: GCA_945889365.1. Lineage (GTDB taxonomy): Bacteria > Pseudomonadota > Gammaproteobacteria > Legionellales > Legionellaceae > DDPF01. Next base: position 2,274 of record CAMDBQ010000128.1, read on the forward strand.
ATGTGCCAATACATGAATATAATCGGGTTCAATGTAATTGAGCAAACGCTGGTAATGGGTCACAAGAATAATCGCGCGATCCGGTGAGCGCATGGCGTTAATGCCTTCGGAAATCACACGCAAGGCATCAATATCCAAACCTGAGTCGGTCTCATCGAGAATCGCCAGTTTTGGCTCAAGAGCTGCCATTTGCAGAATTTCATTGCGCTTCTTTTCACCGCCAGAAAAACCTTCGTTAATGCTGCGATATAAGAAGCTTTCATCCATGTCCAATAATTTGCATTTAGCACGGATGAAACTCAAAAATTCAATCGCATCCATCGGATGTTTGCCCTGGCCTTTACGCACCGCATTCACAGAGGCTTTTAAGAAGTTAATATTCGTCACCCCAGGGATTTCCAGAGGGTATTGAAACGACATAAAAATACCGGCTTTAGCGCGATCGGCTGGCGATAGCGGCAATAAATCTCGGCCTGCGTAAGTGATGTGACCACTGGTTACCTCATAAGACGGATGTCCGGCCAGCACCTTGGACAGCGTGCTTTTACCAGAGCCATTTGGCCCCATAATGGCATGCACTTCACCCGCTTTTACGTTTAAGTTAATTCCGTTTAAAATGGGTTGCGCATTTATCGCAACATGTAATTGATTGATTGTTAACATATTAACCTACCGCCCCTTCCAAACTAATGCCCAATAACTTGGTGGCTTCCACCGCGAATTCCATCGGTAACTCCTTCAACACTTGTTTACAAAAACCATTGACGATCATGGATACTGCATCTTCTGTATCAATGCCGCGTTGTTGGCAATAAAACAATTGCTCTTCGCTGATTTTCGAGGTGGTCGCTTCGTGCTCCACCTGTGCTGAAGGATGCTTGACTTCAATATAAGGAAACGTGTGCGCTGAGCATTCAGAGCCCATCAACATCGAATCACATTGTGTGTAATTTCGTGCATTTACTGCGGTTGGAGCAATACGCACCAAGCCACGGTAAGCATTGTGTGCACGTCCTGCACTGATGCCTTTTGAAATTATCGTTGATCGGGTATTTTTACCCAAATGAATCATTTTCGTGCCGGTATCCGCTTGTTGCATATTATTGGTCACGGCTACGGAATAGAATTCACCGACTGAATCATCGCCTGCCAAAATGACGCTGGGGTACTTCCAGGTAATGGCAGAACCGGTTTCAATTTGGGTCCAGGATATTTTTGAGGCCTTGCCACGACAGGCGCCCCGCTTGGTCACGAAATTATAAATACCGCCCTTGCCGTCTTTATCGCCCGGATACCAGTTTTGTACGGTTGAATATTTAATTTGCGCATTATCCATCGCTACCAATTCAACAACCGCTGCATGCAATTGATTTTCATCACGCATGGGTGCAGTGCAGCCTTCAAGGTAAGACACATAGCTATCACTTTCAGCAACAATTAATGTGCGCTCAAACTGCCCGGTTGATGCCGCATTGATGCGGAAATAGGTGGATAATTCCATCGGACAACGCACGCCTTTGGGAATATAAACAAACGACCCATCGCTGAATACTGCAGAATTCAGTGCTGCATAAAAATTATCGCGGTAAGGTACAACCGAACCTAAATATTTACGCATTAATTCTGGATGTTCATGCACGGCTTCGGAAAATGGGCAGAAAATCACGCCTTTTTCAGCCAATTTCGCCTTGAATGTTGTCGCCACAGATACGCTATCAAAAACGGCATCGACTGCAACACCGGCCAGCAATTCCTGCTCGTGTAAAGAAATACCCAGTTTTTCGTAAGTACGTAATAATTCAGGATCAACCTCAGCCAAGCTTTTTGGCCCGTCTTTAAAGTTTTTTGGCGCAGAATAATATGAAATATTTTGATAATCAATCGGCGGATAATGCACGCTAGACCACTCAGGATGCGGCAAGGTTAACCAATAACGAAATGCGCGCAAACGCCATTCCAGCATAAATTCTGGCTCGCCTTTAATAGCCGATAAACGCCGAATCACGTCCTCGTCCAAACCAGGCAGGAAGGTATCTGTTTCAATGTCGGTTATAAAACCATGTTGATAGTCCTGCTCCAGCAGGGTATTGAGTTGCTCATTAGTTTTAGTCACGACTAACTCCCGTTGCTAAATTTTTAATACGTTCAAGGTCTACGGTCGGAAGCGTTGGCATAGCCAGTGCCGCCAAACTCACACTATTCAGCGCGGCTTCTATCGATTGACTGATCAATCGCCAGTTACCCTGAATATGACAAACGCCTTGTAAGGAGCACTCATTATGATGCGCACTACACTCAGTTAAACCACGGGTTTCGTCCATGGCATATATAATGTGTGCAACTGAAATCTCGCTCGCGTTTCGTTGCAGGCGATACCCGCCATTGACACCGAGTACAGACGTCAACAGCCCCGCTGTCGTCAACCGTTTTAGTAATTTACTGACCGTTGGCACGGTAAGGTGTGTGTGTAACGCAATATCACGCGCGTTGCATAACTGCTCGGAACGCTTGGCAAGATACACCATTACCACCGTCCCATAATCGGCCAACTTGCTGATGCGAAGCATATCACCCCTATCATTATGAATATAGTACCAATTCGGTCTTTATTCAAGGAAAGGTGGGCATAATACCATAAAATTGCGCATGCTGGCAATGGGAATTCAAGGTATAAAACCGCCGACAAACCCAAGTGCCACTGCATGAAGATTTTTTAGAGACGACGCTTTCAAGTGTAGAGTTGCAGCGAATCCGCACCTAAAATCCTTTCGGCGTTGGTCTGCGATGCTCACATCATCCTGTCGCACGTGAATAACAGGGTGGCTCTATACTGAGCCACGTTTCCCCTTTATAATAAATTTTTGCCACTCACCCGGATAGGCCATGTCAACAC
>CAMDBQ010000129.1 GCA_945889365.1 Legionella genomosp. 1
GAACTATACCTATTGAAACCGAGCTAGCTAAATACGTATCGAAATCTGTAATCAACACATTCATCTCGAGTAATAAAAGCCCCCTGTACTTTCTGGAGCTACAAATCGGTTTAATCCAGGATTTATTATCTCAACATATAATTGACGACCGTACATTCAACATATTTATATCTCTAATAACCCAGCTAAATCAATCTCAAGAAAATTGCTTTTGCATTAAAAACGCACCTTATCCGATAACTTTTTACTCGGTCACAATTTATTTTACCTGGCTATTTATTTTACTACTGCCTTTCTCGCTATTATCAGAACTACATGAATCCCACTCACCTTGGGTTATCATTCCTATAGTTATATTAATCGGTGGCGTTTTTCTGTGCTTGGAAAAGGTAGGTCGAAACTTAACCAACCCATTTGAAGGCGGCGTAAATGATGTCCCCATCACTGGCATATCCAGACATATAGAAATTGAGCTAAAAAAAATGTTTGACTTTGAATTAATACCAGAGGAGATAGAAGGAATGAGTGGTTTTATCTTACTTTAAGGTCTTGGCCTATGAAAGTCCAGCGGCATTAAATGGAATTTTGGTATCCAACCGTAAATAAATAGCGCATGTGCAGGGCATGGTTTTAATGCTTCCTGGTTGATTAAGGTTTCAGTATTCAGTTCAGGCGGGCGCTCGTAATGAATAGATATTTGCGTTATTAAATCGCATTAGATAATCTATGATTATCTTTTAGGAACTTGAGTTTACCAGGTACATGTGTTAATTTTTACGGCGAACACTTAGGGCGTGAGTAGTTAAAAATTATATTGATATGCCATGGATTTAGACCTTCACATTATAGCAGCGTTAAGATTGAAATTAAGGGATTATATGATTAATAAAAGAAAAAAATCAGTCATCACAGTGCTTATGACTGCTATGTCTATAACCTCACATGCGGGGACTATGGGTGCTGTAAAAAGTGATAATAAGAATTTCACTTTTTACTTGGCTCCAATTTATGGCAGCTTAAGTGATGCGGGTATGAACACACTGCCTTACAGTACCACCATTAACAATAATGTAAGAAATACGAACTTCATCGGGCTAGACAACCGCTGGGGTTATTCTCTAGGATTAGGTTATAGACTAGGGACAAATAAAGACCATGATGTTGTATTAAGCTATACCAACCTGCAAAATTTTGGGTTAAATCAAGTGTCAGTACCCACAGGCAGTACTATTAATACTGATCCGACAAATGGTTTAAATCTTCACATTCTAAATGGACCAGCAAGTGCACGCGTTAGTTCATATTTTAATTTTCAAACTACAGATTTAATTACTCACCATTATTTCCAAAGTGAATCTCTAGATAATGTTCAATTTTCAAGATATTATGGTGTTAAAGCAACCCAATGGAAAAAAGGTTTTATTGCTACATATAAAGGAAACGACATTAACCAGATACAACAATCAAATGATGTCACATTTGCTGCAAACTATTTTGGTATAGGCCCGCGAATAGGCATGGGGTCTAGTTGGGATCTGCTTAGATACCTTAGTCTAATGGGTGATGTTTCTGCATCACTGTTAGCAGGTTCATATCACACGAAATTTGATGAGCTTCAGTATGGTGTTGGATCATACTCCGGTGACTACCCTACAGTTGCTTGGGGTGCGTTAGTGGTAGGGGCTAATTTAGCGGTTGGTACTCATGTTGATTTCAGTGGTGGCAGTATTTTAGGGGTGCAAGTCGGGATTAACACAGAGCAGTATTGGAGCAGAAGTGCCAAGAATGATCTGAGTGCTCAGAACTATATATCTAATGATATTGTTTTGCGTGATGTTTTTCTTAAGTTCAGTTATAACGTTTAGAGAGCGCTTCCACGGCCCATATAGTCCCATGCTATCCGTTGATCAATTGTCAACACCCTAACTCAGAAAAAAATAAGTTCTATATTTTTTTGCGGCTTTTAAAATTTTAATAGTTATGGAAATATAGTGCCACTACTGGTCTGTAGAGTACACTTTCACACCAAGATAATTGACCGGAATTGCTTTGTCACCACCATGCAATGGAGTATGGCTCATCCATTAATGAGTAATGAATACTGTTGGACAACCCCGAATGCTAGTGCCTCGTCTTGTTAATACGCTCCCTTAAGCTGTCGTCCCCGCGAAGGCGGGGATCGTACGCCCGTGAGGGTGTAACATCAGAGTGGTGCACGTCAACTCCAGAGTAAGCCGTAAACTCTGAAATTGAAAGTAACTGCGTTGCCGTGAGCAAGGGTGGAGCGTAACTGGAAATGAACCATCGGCCTATACGATGAGGAACCTGGTTCGGCAGCACGGGGATGACGAGCCTGCGATCCTATGGCGAAGTCTGGAAAACCCTATCACGCTGTGTACGTGAGGCAGGAGTCAGCGCACCAATAGCACTGACTGAGTTCACTGGGAGTGGCGCGCCACAGAACGGTGAGATACGAAGACGACCAGGGATGGAACGTTGGTCTATTTTTGTAATGTGTGCTTTACGATTAAATTTAAACTTGGATTATGATTGATTGCGTGAACTTGTAAAAGAGCATAAAGCGATTCGTGAAATGCTTGGTCATGGTATTTTTGATGGTGGCTACGAATATAGTTTACAAACTATCAAAGATAGTTACATTTGATTCTAGTTTCAGGCGAACCACCCCCGGTGCTTAAAAAGAAGCTCAATCACCAAGGACACATGATTCTAATTTGGCGTTTATTTGTATTTTGAATGAATTGGGATGTAATCAAATCTTTGTACTGAACCTATGGAACCACATTCGTCATACGTATTCTCTACACAGAGAAAAAATTCCTCTGCTCCATAATTAGTGGCATAAGATAGAGCGTCATCTACAGAGTGAAAATGAATAATTTGATTACCTGTCTTAATAAAGTCGCTGGAATCTTTTGAGATTATTTCAACAATATGTTCGTATAATTCAACTGGTGAGTAAATTAAAGCGATAACCGTTGATTTATTTCGGGCATCATTTACTAATTCCTCGTACGTCTTGTTTGGCATAATTCTTACCCCGTAAGATTGGTTTTATAATTAAAGTCTGTAAATCTTGGTTTTTTTATGCAGAATCACCTTGTCATAGGTTACGGGAAAATTCTACCTTTGGCATCATTTATTTTTCGGGAGGATTACCAAATTTACGAGTAGGGTGATCCACAAGAAAGGGAAAAGAGCCAGAAGGCGATTTAGAATTGAAGGGTTTTTCATTAGATATTGTGCTTAGGCTGAATGGCATAGACGGAACGCGGGTATGTAGGCATAATAGGTATTAACCTTATCATTACCCACAAGTTTGATGCATGTCGTCCCCGCGAAGGCGGGGAGCTCTGGTTTGGTATGGTGGTGATGCCAAGCATGGATCCCCGCCTTCGCGGGGACGACAACTCGTGGCTATGGACTCAAGCTGGGCATGATTTTCCTGGCTTTTGGGTAATGATAAGGGTATTAACTTACCTGCGTTCAACTTGGGGCACTATTATGCTAAGTTACAAATTCATGACCACCCTCACTGTTTGTGTATCAGCACTACTATTTCAAGGATGCAGCATGAATCACATCAAGAATTATGAAAAAAACCACCCGGTTTTGATGATGGAGGACTATTTTGCTGGCCACGTTAAAGGCTATGGTCTGATACAAGAATACACAGGCGGTGTTCGCCGAAGATTTACTGTTGACATGAAGGGGCAATGGACCGGGGATCATGGCACCTTAGATGAAGATTTTATTTACGACGATGGAGAAAAACAGCATCGTCAATGGCGATTAACCCGCACTGATGAGCACCATTTTAATGCAGTTGCAGATGATGTGACGGGGATTACGCATGGAAAACAATACGGCAATGCCATTCATATGGTTTACGTACTTCAAATCCCTTATAAAGGAAAAACAATCGATGTGACGATGGATGATTGGTTATACCGTGTTAATGACCAGGTGGTATTGAATAATGCCGTCATGAAAAAATTTGGCATTCCAATTGGTCGCATCACAGCCAGCTTTTTTAAGGAGTAATCGATATGAGGCTCGGTTCTTTATTTTTGGCTTTATGGGTATGGGTTGATAACGATGCCGCCGAAAAAAAGCTCGTCTCAAACCGCTTTACCTTTTGGCGTGCAATTCCATTTATACTCTTACATCTTGGTTGTCTTGCTGTGTATTGGGTGGGCATTAGCAAAGCAGCTATCTTTACCGCAATCGGGCTATATTATCTTCGCATGTTTTGTATAACGGGCTTTTATCATCGCTATTTTTCTCACAAAACTTTTAAAATGAATCGCATTTGGCAATTTATCTTTGCCTTCTTGGGTGCAACTGCGGGGCAGCGCGGGCCTTTATGGTGGGCGAGTCATCATAGATGTCACCACAGGCAAGCCGATACCCAGCACGATCCTCACTCACCTCAGTATTCCGGTTTTATTTGGAGTCATATTGGCTGGTTTTTTTCTTCCAATGCCTTTAGCACCAATTATAAAGCGGTGTCGGATTTAGCTGAATTTCCAGAACTCGTATGGTTAAATCGTTATGATATTATCGCACCATTACTACTGCTAGTCACCTTATATGCATTGGGAGAACACTTCTATTCACATGTGCCTGAGATGCACACGTCGGGTATACAGTTGGTTGTTTGGGGTTTTTTTATTTCAACGGTATGTGTATTCCATGCCACGAGCAGCATTAATTCCCTCGCTCATCAATGGGGTTCTCGTGATTTTGATACGCCTGATCAAAGTCGCAATAACTTTTGCCTTGCGTTAATTACACTTGGGGAAGGATGGCATAATAACCATCATTTTTATCCCAACTCGGTTCGTCAAGGATTTCGTTGGTGGCAAATAGACGTAACCTTTTATATGCTTTGGTTTTTATCAAAAATAGGTATCATTCATGAGTTGCGACCTGTGGATATGAAGCGAGGAAAACTACGATGAAAGCCCATGCTTGGATCACAGGGGCTTCCTCAGGGATTGGTAAAGCTGTAGCACTTGAGATGGCAGCCCGAGGATATGACTTGATTATTTCTGGCCGCAACCAAGATGCGTTGCAACAGGTGGCTGAACAAACAGGCGCTTATGTGCTCGCTTTTGATGCCACCAA
>CAMDBQ010000130.1 GCA_945889365.1 Legionella genomosp. 1
ATCTGCACAGAAAAAAACGATAGAACCCGGTGCTTTATAACCAGGTTCAAGCAATTAAATGATAAGCGTCCTTTTGATTAAACCAACCAAAACACTACAATCATAGTGTACCAATAAAGATATGGGTGGTTACGACGAACTCACTGTCAGGGCTGCTCAATCAGCAAAAAAACCGCGATAATCCACAACATTGCACCAATATAATATGAAAACATGGGCAAACTGTATAGGCCCTTACGCTTGGCTCTAAGCCAAAAGATCCATGTGGGTAAGCCGGCTAAAATAAACAAGGCGACGACGCGACTCAACTGCAGCGCGCCAGCTTGAAAAGGGAGTAACTGCGCTGCTTTTTGAGTGAGCTCATGAAAATCAGCCCGCCACAACAGCAATAACCAACGTCCCCATTCTTCATAAAGTTCAATTAACAGAGATGCCAGAGCCAATGGTATTAATAATTTTACAGCGGGTATAGCCAATGCCTTTTTTACCGCCCGAGTAAATTCTTGTGAAAAAGCCAGTACAATTGCCGATATAAAGACAATGATGGTTAGCGATAAAAACAAAGCCGTATCAGGCATTTTTTTCCTCCAGAATTTCCCAGCGCGCATATAATTCAGCAAGCTTTACTTCATGCTCTCCCAGCTTCTGTTGAAAGCGACTGATCTCTTGGCTGGCTTGCTGATAAAACGAGGGGCTGGTCATTTCAAGATGCAATGTTGCGATGCTTTTTTCCTGCGACTCTATCTGTTTGGGCAATTTTGACAACTCGCGTTGCTCATTATAATTAAGCTTAACGACAGGTTTTTGGCGCTCTGCAGGTGCTGCAACCGCGCGTTTAGGCTGTTTTTTTTCTTTTTCTTGACGATAAGCGTCATAGCCACCCAGGTATTCTTTAAATATGCCCTCGCCCTCATGGATCAGCACACTGGTTACGACTTGATTAATAAAAGCCCGATCATGGCTTATTAGTAATAGTGTACCTGGATAATCAACCAGCATGGTTTCCAATAGTTCCAGTGTTTCAATGTCCAGATCATTCGTCGGCTCATCGAGAACCAATAAATTAACGGGGTTAGCAAATAGTTTTGCTAGCAATAGTCGATTACGTTCACCACCTGATAGTGAAGATACCGGTTGGTTAAATCGTTCTGGTGCAAACAAGAAATCACGTAGATAGGAGGCAACGTGTTTTTGTTTACCTTGAATCGTGACGTAATCTGCACCATCTGCGACATTGGCCATGACAGTTTGATTTTCATCCAAATGACGGCGCAACTGATCAAAATAAGCCACCGATAATGATGTTCCTTGACGCACCTCACCAGAATCAGGCGTTAGCTCACCCAGCAATAAACGCACTAGGGTGGTTTTACCACATCCATTGGGGCCAACAATCCCCACTTTATCGCCGCGGGTTAATAAAAAGGAAAAGTCTTTCAGCAGAGGTCGTCCGTTCAAACTGTAATGTAGCTGTTCTGTTTCGATGACCAAATTACCAGAACGTGCTACGTCAAGCGACAAGGATTTCACTTTACCCATTTGTGCACGGCGTTGCTGATGTTCGTCTCGCATGGCTTTTAATGCACGGACTCGGCCTTCATTACGTGTGCGTCGGGCCTTAACCCCAGTACGAATCCAGGTTTCTTCTTCTGCCAAGCGCTTATCAAACAAGTCATGATGCGTATTTTCGGTCAACCGCATGGCTTCACGTCGGTCCAGGTAGGTTTCATAACTACAGTCATGTCGATGCAATTTGCCTCTATCGATTTCAACAATGCGATTCGCTACTTGAGCTAAAAATTCTCTATCATGGGTTACGACCAACAAGCTGCCAGAATAGCTTCGCAAATAGGATTCAAGCCATTCGATAGCATTGATATCCAAATGGTTGGTAGGCTCATCGAGTAGTAATAAATCAGGTGCTACAATCAAGGCTGCGGCTAATAATACGCGCCGCTTCATTCCACCGGATAATTGATTCATTGAATCACTTGGATTAATGCCTAAACGAGTGGCCATGGTTTCTATGCGTGGTAATAAATCCCAGGCGTGCAATTCATCCATGCGTTGTTGACATGTTGCCAGCTCATCCATATCACCGCTCTGCGACAGGCGATAAAACTGCGCCAGAACGTCGCCAGCCTCACCTAAACCCTTGACAAGAAAATGATAAACAATTTCATCGTCATCAACGGGCACTTCCTGCATTAATCCGGCAACTTTCAAACCATTTAATTGGTGAATATGACCGCTGTCCGGAAGGATTTCACCTTGCAACAGTTTCATCAGCGTTGATTTTCCAGCGCCATTTCGTCCTACCAGAGCAATTCTATCATGTGGTTGGATTTGCCAATCGGCATTATCGAGGATACGGTTTCCCGCCAAAATTAAACTCACGCCACTCAGGGATAAAATACTCATACTTAACTCCGATAACAACCAGCTTGCTCAAGATACAAGCGCTCACCGGTGTCAATAATGTTGACTGTTTATCTGACCATTATACCATCAATCTCGACCTGGGCGCCACGCGGCAAGGCTGAAACACCTATTGCGGCACGAGCCGGGTAAGGTTCTGTAAAACGAAGGGTCATGGCTTCATTGATTAAGGGGAAATGGTTTAAATCGGTAAGATAAACATTCAGTTTAACGATTTGAGCCAAGCTGCCGCCGGCGGCTTCACACACGGCTGACAAATTGTCTATCACCTGAGTTATTTGCGATTGAATTTCATCGCTGCATAATTGCATGGTTTGTGGATCAAGAGGAATTTGTCCCGACAAATAAACCGTATCACCACTGCAAATGGCTTGACTGTAGGTTCCGATTGCAGCTGGAGCCCATCCGGTATGAATAGGTTTCATCGGTTAATCGCCCTGCTTATTTCGATAAAGCCGCAGCACAACTTTATTGGCGCGAAGACGTCGCATAACACGTGCTAAATGCGTTCTATTGAGCACACTGATGGAAAAGGTCACTGCATTGTGGCGTCCATCACGTGGATCGACATTAATATTGCCGATATTGGATTCGGCTTCTGAAATCGCTGTTGCAAGCGCTGCTAAAACCCCGCGCTGATTCGCAACATCGACCGTAATATCAACCCAAAATTCACCTTGAACATTATCGTCCCAACACAGGGAAATAAATTGTTCTGGATTTCCACGAACATTCTTGATTACCGGGCAATCACTAGCGTGCACCAATATCCCTCGTCCGTGTTGAAAAAGCCCCACAATGCCATCGCCAGGAATAGGCTGGCAACACTCAGCAAAATGTAGCACCATCCCTTCTGTGCCTTTAATTGGTAACGAACTGATTTTCGATGATTTATCGAGATCACCGCCGTCTTGAACCACAATCAGGCGTTTTGCGATAACCATTGGCATTTGATTGCCAATTCCAATGGCATAGAACAGGTCATCTGCCGTTTTATAATTCAAATCATGCAGCAATGCCCGCAAAGATTCGGGTGGCACTTTTGCAAACTCGCTGGCCAACTCAGTGAAAGCCTGTTCCAAAAAACGATGGCCTAACGCAATCGATTCAGCATGATGCTGACTCTTCAGGAAATTTCGAATATTACTGCGCGCTTTACCTGTGACTACAAAATTCAACCAGGCAGGATTCGGGTTCGCGCCAGGTGCTGTGATAATTTCCACCGTTTGCCCATTGGTCAACGGCATACTCAAGGGTACTAATCGACGATTAACCTTGGCTGCCACGCAACTATTGCCGACACCTGAGTGCACGGTGTATGCAAAATCAACTGGGGTTGCACCATTCGGCAATTCCATGATATCCCCCTTGGGTGTAAACACGTACACCTCATCCGGGAATAAATCTATTTTCACATTCTCAATAAATTCAAGTGAATTACCGGTGCTATGTTGCAATTCCAGCAAACGTTGCACCCATTCACGCGCTCGCAGTTGAGCTTCATTGACTTCTGATCCGGCTGTTTTATAAATCCAATGCGCAGCAACGCCATTATCAGCCACACGATCCATATCACGCGTTCGAATTTGCACTTCTAACGGCACCCCGAAAGGACCAAACAAGGTCGTATGCAAAGATTGATAACCGTTTACTTTGGGAATGCCAATATAATCTTTAAAACGCTGAGGCACGGGCTTGTAGGTTTGATGCAATGCGCCCATTACTCGGTAACAGGAATCGATATCTTCCGTAATAACCCGAAAAGCGAACACATCAGTTATTTCGGCAAATGACGCTTTTTTCTGCCGCATTTTACGATAAATACTGTACAAATGTTTTTGACGACCAAACACATGTTCATAAGGTATATTCAGGGCTTGCAAGGCTTCTTGCAAATCTTGTTCAATTGTTTGTGTCAGTTCACGCCGATTACCACGTGCTTTTTCAACTGCTGATTTAATTGCGCGATAACGCATGGGGTATAACGCTTTAAAACCGAGATCTTCCAAGCCTGTGTAAACAGCATGCATTCCTAAACGATTAGCAATAGGAGCATAGATTTCCAGGGTTTCAATTGCAATGCGTCTTCGTTTTGCAGAGGGCATGACGCCCAATGTACGCATATTGTGGAGGCGGTCAGCGAGCTTGACGATAATCACACGAATATCTTTGACCATCGCCAGGACCATTTTCCGGAAATTTTCGGCCTGGGCTTGAGCACGCGATTCAAATTTGATTTTGGTGAGCTTGGTAACGCCATCGACTAGGGCGGCGACATCTGCACCAAATTGTTTTAGCAGTTCATCTTTACTAATTAAGGTGTCTTCGACGACATCATGCAATAAAGTGGCAATAATGGTTTGATAATCCAGCCGCATCTCGGCAAGTATAAGGGCTGCAGCAACGGGGTGGGATATGTACGGTTCACCCGACCGTCGCATTTGCCCTTGATGTGCTTTGTCTGCAAACAAATAGGCTTGTTGGCATTTTTCAACTTGCTGTGCCTCAAGGTAGCGTTTCAGCTCTTCATGTAATTCATC
>CAMDBQ010000131.1 GCA_945889365.1 Legionella genomosp. 1
GCTACCTTGGGGTGCCTGTCTCAATTACCAATGCGTTAGTGGGCTCTATGGTCGGCTTTGGGAGCTTGGTTCTGGGTAAAGATGCCATTCACTGGAACCAGGTTTCACATATTGCCATCGGTTGGGTTACATCTCCCTTGATTTCAGGCATCACTGCTTACGGCTTATTTATCAGCATACAACAAAGTATCTTTGTAAAACCCGATCCATTGGAACGGGCCAAACTTTACGTGCCGGTTTACCTTTTTCTAGTGGGTTGCATCCTGTCATTTATCACCGTATTCAAAGGCTTGAATCACTTTGATATTCATTTGAACTTTAAACAAAATTTAGCCGTAAGTCTGGCGAGCAGTATTACCATTACAATCCTCGGTATCATCATTATCAAGCGCATTCCGGAATACGCTCAGATCAGACGTCGTGAACGTTTCTTGCAAGTAGAGAAATACTTTGCTGTCCTAATGGCAATGACCGCCTGTGCAATGGCATTTGCTCATGGTTCAAATGATGTCGCCTTGGCCGTTGGTCCTTTAACCATCGTTCACAGCTTGGTCATGCATTCGCATCAAGCGCTTGACACCATCGGCTATCCTTCGTGGATTATTTTATTTGGTTGTGTAGGCGTGATCAGTGGATTATTAATGTATGGTCGCAAAGTTATTGAGACCGTGGGCAGCTCTATTACAGCTCTAACACCCAGCCGTGCATTTGCTGCAACACTGGCTGCCGCAACAACCGTGGTTGTTGCTACAAGCCTGGGCATTCCTGTTTCAGCTACTCAGACCCTTGTGGGTGCTGTGCTGGGTGTAGGGCTAGCTCGTGGTATCGGCGCGTTAAACCTGATTGTTATCCGTAATATTTTTACATCATGGATTCTAACCTTACCCGCGGCATCTTTATTGACTATCCTGTCATATAAGGTATTGCATGCAATATTAGGTTAACTTAATAAAACCTTAAGGTTCGCTGCATATAATTTGATCTTGCTGCATTTTATATGTGTAACCTTAAGGAAATGAATATGCATAACTATATTAGCGCAATCGTTTTAACTATCCTGGTATTTGCCACCTCTAATGCCTACGCCCAGCAAATAAATCTAAATTTAGCACCCAATGCTTCAAAAAAAATGACCAACCATTACGGATGGGCACTGAGCGCTACCTGCACCGTTCAAACCAAAGCGACAAATAAAATTCGTGTTAGCATGTTAGACAATAAAGGCACCGTCAATGGAAAAAATCTAAAAACGGGACAAGCGACATCCATGGTTGTCAAAAATAACGACTCCATCTCGGTGACCGCGGAACCAGGCGCAGAGATTACCCTGGAAAACTTGAGTGATGATCCTATTCAAGCCACCTGCGCCACTTAAAGAAAAGCTTAGTGCCGTTAGCTATTGCACTAAGTGATTCACAAACAAATCTCGGATATGCGCGCGATGTTGGTCTGTAGTAGACACGCCTTCATCCGCCCCATTTTCAGCAATAAGAAGCGCTGTGACCGTATTATCACCAGGCAAACTGTAAGCACATACAGAATTGGAGCCATCTTCATCATTAATTTGATAGGTTAATGGACTGTCAGACACCGGTTGTAATTTGGCAATTAACGCATTGACGTTATCAACCAAGGTGTCCCCTGATGCAGCACCTACTGGATAAATAATAAAATCTAAAAGCTGATTATTATCTGCTACATATTCTGCAACGGCCAGAATTTTCATGTTTTTTGTGAGAGGATCGTAACCATACGGAGCGGTTAATGCAAAATGAGAGACTTTAAAATTGCCTGATGGGCAGGTCGTTAAATTCGTATTACTGGCAAACGTAACATTAGAACCACAACCACATGTAATAGCTAAAATTATTGTTTGTAAAAATTTATGCATGATTCTTTCCTTCTATTGATCAAATTGATTTGGCAAGGCGTAAAAGTTTCAAGATTTTTTCAGTATATAAAAAACGCCTGGAGATTGATTTTTGGTCATTATATAGATTTTGAAGTGTATATTCAAGTTAGTTTCCAGTAGCGGCGTAGGTAAAGCCGAAGTCCGGCATCCAGGATAGACTAAGATGATGGTGCAAGGGTCGAATCTGTTGACGAATCACTATATTGCTGTTTTCTTTGATTTAGAACACGGAAAGCATATTAACGCATATTGTGCCGCTTTCTTTAAGTTTTTTGCAAACATATTGTTCTCTATGATATATTTCACCTACTTTTAGCTTGTTAGGTTTATTTTATACCAAATAAACGACATATTTTCTTCAAAATTACGGTAAGCCGCTAACGAGAACATTAAATGCCTCTTTGGCTGCTAAGCCTAATTATAGTGAAATTTGGCCTATTGGCCGCGCATGATTCTGGACATATCCAATGGAAATCAAAGTAAATTTTCTCGACAACTTAAGACTCGAAGCCAAGTTCGATGACTTTACCGTCACCTCCGATCAACCTATTCGCTATAAAGGTGATGGCTCAGCTCCAAGTCCTTTTGATTATTTCTTAGCGTCCTCAGCCCTTTGTGCCGCTTACTTTATCAAAGTGTATTGTAAGTCCCGCGATATCTCCACTGAAAACATCCGCTTATCACAAAACAATATTGTCGATCCAGACGATCGCTATAACCACATTATCCAAATTCAGGTCGAGCTGCCCAATGACATTTTAGCCAAAGACAGAGAAGGTATTTTACGCTCTATCGACCGCTGCACAGTAAAAAAAGTGGTGCAAACAGGCCCCGAATTTAAAATCGAAACCGTTGAAAACCTAGGCGCTGATGCCAATGCCATGTTGATAGGCCAGCCAATCGGTGATCTGAGAACTTTTATTCTAGGTAAAGACTTGCCCCTTGAGCAAACCATTAAAAACATGACCGCCATGTTAGCCGACCTTGGCATGAAGATAGAGATATCTTCATGGCGCAACATCGTGCCTAATGTATGGTCTTTACATGTTCGTGATGCCGCCTCGCCTATGTGTTTCACTAATGGCAAAGGCGCCACCAAAGAAAGCGCACTATGCTCGGCCTTGGGCGAGTTTATTGAGCGCCTGAATAATAACTTTTTCTATAACGATCAATTTTTTGGTGTAGACATCGCCAACAGCGAATTTGTTCATTATCGCAATGAAAAGTGGTTTCCATTAGAAAAAAATGATGCCCTGCCAGCGGGCATTTTAGACGATTATTGCCTAAGTATTTACAACCCAGATAAAGAATTACAGGGGTCGCATCTGGTTGATACCAACTCAGGCAACAACGATCGTGGTATTTGCGCCATTCCCTATACCCGTAAATCCGACGGCGAGACCGTCTATTTCCCATCTAACCTGATTGAAAATTTATTCTTAAGTAACGGCATGAGCGCAGGTAACAACCTACAAGAAGCCCATGTACAGTGCTTATCAGAAATCTTTGAGCGTGCTGTAAAACGTCAAATCATTGAGCAAGAAATTGTTCTGCCAGATGTGCCCATGAGCGTGCTCGAAAAGTACCCTAACATTCTAGCGGGCATTCAAGGCTTAGAAGAGCAAGGCTATCCCATTGTGGTAAAAGATGCCTCATTGGGCGGACAATTCCCTGTGATGTGCGTCACCCTGATGAATCCCAGAACCGGCGGCGTATTGGCTTCTTTTGGCGCCCACCCAAGCTTTGAAGTGGCACTAGAGCGCTGTCTTACTGAGCTGCTGCAAGGCCGTAGTTTTGAAGGCTTAAACGATGTGCCAAAGCCAACCTTTAATCGCATGGCCGTCATTGAGCCTGAAAACTTCGTTGAGCACTTTATTGACTCTACAGGGGTGATTTCTTGGCGCTTCTTTAGCAGTAACTACGAGTATGCGTTCTGTGAATGGGACTTCTCGGGCACCAACGAAGAGGAAGCCAATGGACTATTTGGCATCTTGGAAGCCATGGGGCGCGAAGTATATATTGCCGATCTCACCGACTTAGGCACCTCAGCTTGCCGTATTTTAGTGCCTGACTATTCAGAAGTGTATCCGGTTGACGATCTTATTTGGGATAACACGAACAAAGCGCTAGATTACCGTGAAGACATCTTAAATCTCCATTCATTAAGCACTAAATCGCTAGGAAAGTTAGTTAATCGCTTAGAAGAAAGTCAGTTAGATAATCATACCGACATTCGAACCTTGATTGGCATAGTGTTTGATGAAAATACGGTCTGGGGAAAGCTGACTATTCTCGAGCTTAAAATCTTGATTTATCTCGCACTGGGCGCCCATGAAAACGCCATCGAATTGGTCGGTGAGTTCTTACAATATAACGACAATACAGTCCAGCGTGGTCTGTTTTATCAGGCGGTAAATGCAGTACTGGAAGTCACCTTGGATGAAGATCTTGAGCTAGAGCACTTTATCGAAAGCTTCAACCGCATGTTTGGTATCGAGATGATGAAAAACGTGATTGACTCAGTCACAGGTAAAGTACGTTTTTACGGCCTAACCAAAACCAGCATGGCCCTTGAAGGCATAGAGCCTCATTTGCGGCTGATTGAAAGCTATAGGAAATTACACCAAGCGCGCAAAAAAAGCAGGGATCTATCGCTGCGTTAATGCTAAAGTTTGTGTAGGGGGTAATGATAAGAATTACTCTACCCCCGAATCCACTGCAAGTGAATACTGTTCAATAAATATCAACCTTCCGATTCAATACCGCCCCTTGACCATTTCTGCCAAGTAAGATCCTCACGCTTTACCAACCGTAATAGGCTCCGATATAAAGCCTGAAACTCAACAATACCCGTAAACCAAAAAACAATCCATGCCACTGGCGCGAAGACCAATAGATTGCAGTGGAAATAAGCCTTACGATCCATAATAATCTGCAAAACCATTATCGAACACATAAACAGAATGGCGAATACCAGCGGTAAATAGTCATTCGCAATAATCGTATAACTAAAAAATACGACA
>CAMDBQ010000132.1 GCA_945889365.1 Legionella genomosp. 1
TGTATCCTCGTCTATTATCCCCTGCGTACTCAGCATGTCATCAAAATTAACTTCATCTTTGATATTCAATAGTTGATTTTGTGCAAAGTAAGCAGCATGGTTTCTATTCACCCACCAGCGAACGTCTTGTCTGGTTTTGATTTCATTTGTTGTAATTCCCTTTATGAGGTTGTTCTGAATTGTTTTCAGGGTATCCAGATCGAGTGGTGTGTTATATGCTTCTCTATCCTGAACGAGTTGAAAAAGTGATAACGCATAGGGCAGTAGTGCTTGAATTGTATCTTTATAAAGAGGAAACTCCGATGCTTCGAGATGAGTGTTGTAAGTTGCAATGCATTCTTTTAGTGCATCATCGGTTTGATATTCCAAGTGAAATACAGTCAACAGAGGCAATAAAACATGTTGAGGACGTGATGCTTCATTTGCTTGATGATTAACCTGCTTATCCATGAAACATTTGCAAGCCGCAACAAAGTTTTCCAAGAGCGGGATATCTGCACGATCAGGAAAGTATTTTCCGTCGTTATTTGCAGTAACGGTTTCTGCTTTAATCAACCGGATTGCATTCAAAATATCTTTAGGTTGCTCAGCACAAAATGAAGCGGCTTCACGTATTTTTTCCATCATTGCAATTTGAATCGCTTGCATTTTAGCCAATGTCAGGCTTTCATCTAAAAATTTATATTCGGATAATTGTAAAAGCTTGAGGAGAAAACTTAAAGGTGGCATAGGATCCATAGCAGTAATCGGGGTGATGGCAGCAAGCCTGGGTCCTTCAGGACCTTGCGCTTTAAGCCCGGCATCAAATGCTATTCCCCCCCCCCAACTACGATTTGCTTTCATTCTATCCAGCGATTCAAGCTTTTCAAATCGGTCTTTAAAGGTCACCCAACCCGATCTCAGACTTTGCATATCAAACTCTGCTTCCTGGTTGGTGCTGGTCGTTTTGGCAAATATATAAGCCATTTTGCACTTTGCTTCATCACCAACACTGGGATTCTTAATCAGTTCATTCAGAAATTTGTCATAATCTGAAAGAGGCAGATGGTACTGTTGAGTGGAGAGGTATCCATAGACGGCTTGTTTAATCAAACCCGTTTTTGTTGAGGTTTTAAGCTCATCCAGTTTAATGGCGGGCTCAACATTCACTTTCATTTCAGGAACAATGAAATAAAGCTCATTACATTTGCTTAAATCAACCCGGTGGATGCACTCAAGTTGATACTGGCGATCGTCTAATGAGCTCCTCTTTAAGAGCGTCAAGCAGTCTGATAGCGTTGTTTTAAGATCATTTTTGTAATGAATGGCGTCAATTTTAGCGAGTTTTAACCCCAACTCTTCAATAACATTACTTGTGTTCACAAAATACTGAAACAAACCCGTGACATCATGATCAGCCGGACGACTGTCAGTGTGGTTTTGAATAAGCGCTTTCCACCATGAATATTTTTCCTGGCCAAGCAAATTGATATCTTTCAGGGTATCCAAAAAATTCGGGTCATTGATAAACGCTATATAACTGGGCATGGACTTTAGCATCAACTGATACATTGCATTGAATGCATCACTGTTTCCGGCACTCAAGTTGCCCCATGTCTGGAACAGTTGTGTAAGACCTGGCGTACCAAATTGTCCATAAACATCGAGAAGCGCATCATATTGATCTAAATCTAAAGTCAGTGTTGTTGTCCATTTCTGTAGTTCTTGTTGCAGATCAGTTTTTTTTGATATCAAATCATTTAAAGGATGCTCAGAAAGAACGCTTACACCAAGCCCTTTGCAGATATTTTGACGAAACGCTATAGCCTGGTTTCTTTCCGTTATGGCTTCCCATCCTGTTTTCTCCTGTTGAAAGCGAGGAATTTCAAGTATTTCAGCGAGAACGGTTTCAGCAATGGGTGTCCGTTCAATTGGCGCGACAGGATGATTATCCCTAACCACGGAGGGACTATCCTGGGCGACATGCTCGACCTTTGCATCTGGTGGCTCTTCGTACAAGGTAATTTCAATCTCGGGTTCTCTGCTTTTTTCAGGAAGGACACGAGCTATTACTGCTGACTCAACAGTGGTTTTACCAGGACACAATGTTTCACTTTGTTTTAAAAACAAATGATTGGAAATGATATTGTCACATTGAATTTGCAAACGAGTTTCTTGGAATGGCTTTGGAAGATCGATAGGCACATTAATGGTCTTAACGTTTTTTAGTAAACTTAAAAATAGTTGGATTTGCTCTTGGGTGGCATGTTCAATTGTGATTGAGAGCGCTTGAATTCCATTTTTTTCTTTTAAACAAGCATCTAGAAGCGACTGGTTAATGGTAACCTCGCTAACATCTAGAATCAGTTCATTTTTAACGCCCTTTCTGAATATGGGTTCCTTTGGCATAGTGACACCTTTCCGTTTGTTTTTATATCAAACATAATGTAATTATAGGTGATAATTTGAGAATTGCGCTGCAGGAAATTAAAAAAACCTTTGCTGATTACCAGGAGACAAGGCGAGAAAACAGCGCGAATTACACTCTCCTTGAATTTGCTAATCAAAGCCTAATCTGACTATAATAAAAGCATTTATCATGATCGAGATAGATAATGCCACAAAACCTAACCGATTTACCTATAGATATTACAGAGCATGCCATTGGCAAATATTTAACTTTGAAAGACACGACAGCGTTAACAGCAACGTCAAAAACAACCCAAGGCTTATTTCAACCTGCCCGTCTGCAAAAAATGGCCAATAAATTGTTATTACAGGTTATGCGCGGCGAACAGGATATGGCAGAAAACATATTAAAAATCCGGCCTGACTTACTGATGATGACGGGAACCGCCACCGATTATTCTGGTCGAACGTTTGAAACGACCGCCTTTCGATATGCCTTATGGGCATTGGATATTCGGTACATGTGCAACATGATGCTGGATTGCCTGCCCTGCAGTCCGCAAGGGAAAGCCATAAATCAGGAGTTACTGACGCAGTTCAAATCCCAAACGCAAGAGGGCCTGGATTATGAATTAGATGGCATGACCATTCATGAGGCGCATTACGATTTTGCACCCATCAAAGCAGCCATTCAAACCTATGTTAATGAGTATGATAATTGGTATGCGACCAGTAATTGGGATGCGATGAGGCATCAATGGTCTAACGTTGTTGGACTGGCCCAGCGCTACTTGCCGGCAAATGTTGCTCAACACTATTGTGACACTGACGAGGAATTCCCCCCAGCACCACCGTTTAATAAAAAAACATTTAAGCGGTCTTTGGAGTTCAAGAATTATATTTCTGGCGTATGGGAATTCTGGTTCGAGCCGGTTTCCTCTACATCTGGTCTCGGAGTTAATTTTGGTATTGCGGGGGGGCGTGGGTGGGGCTGCCCGGAGGGCGCGGGGGAGGCATGGACAACGCGAGAGACCGCAGGTTCGAACCTCGCGGCGTTAACCTCCTTATGTGAAATGGGAAATGGAGGCCTCGTTCCGCTTATGCAGCGGCTGGAAGGTCCCATTCAAAAGCCGGGCATGGTTCAAAAAAGATATTAGTGACGCAGTGCTTTTTTTATCGGCCACACGTTAAAATGACCATAGGACCCCTATCATGACAAGTCGCATTGCACTTGCAATTCCTGCAGGAGAATTTAAAGCCCAATGTTTGCATATTATGGACGAGGTCAATCAAACCCGACAATCCATTATTATCACCAAACGAGGCAAACCTGTGGCAAACTCAATCCTTTTGCAGAAGAAAAACTAAAATTATTCGGTAAATTAAAAGGCTCCATGACGTTATTAACCGACATTACCCAGCCTATTGATGCGGTATGGAATGCCGATGAATAACCCCGGTTTGTTGCTTGATACACATGTTTGGATCCCACCCATCAGCTTGACTTAGGTTTATTTCAAATACTTATCGATCTATATCAACTTTTAAGTTAGGATGCCTCACAGGATGAAAGCCAACCAACCAGCAACCAACCAGCAACCAATGGAGGTATTATGAATAATCAATTATCAACCCTAGCCGCTTATCGCGATGATGAGCTGGATCAGCTGTTAAATTCCACACTGCAAAACACCTTTGGATTAGAAACCTTTCGACCCGGGCAACGTGAGGCGTTAGTTACTTTGTTAAGACAACGGCGCCTGTTTTGTATCCAACCCACGGGTCACGGTAAATCACTGCTATATCAATTGCCTTCCGTATTATTACCTGGCGTGACTATTGTGCTGTCGCCGTTATTGGCTTTGATGCGCGATCAAATTCAGCAACTCAATCAACGTTTTGATATTTCAGCTGCCAGTATTAATAGCGATCAAACGGATGAGGAAAATTTTCAAACCCAAACCCGGGCTTTAAATGGTGAAATAAAACTCTTGTTTGTGGCACCTGAAAAGCTGGATAACATTGATTATTTTGATTTCTTATTGCGATTGCCCGTGAGTTTGCTAGTAGTGGATGAAGCGCATTGCATTTCAACCTGGGGTCATGATTTTAGACCCAGCTATCGCCAGATCATTCACTTTATTCGACAAATTGAAAATAAAGACGATACGACCTGCGTTTTAGGGATCACGGCTACTGCCAATCAACAGACTCAAGACGATATTATTGAGCAATTAACCCATTCCGGTCGAGGTATTGCTGTACAACGTCAGACGATGAATCGTTCTAATTTGCAATTGGATACCATTGCAGCACATTCGATAGCTGAAAAATTAATGTTGGTGAAACAACTCTTGCAGCAGCTGGAGGGCAACGGACTCATCTATTGTGCAACCCGAGATAATACCGAGTTAGTGGCGAAATATTTGCAACAGCACCAATACCGCGCAACGGCCTATCATGCAGGCCTTGATCGGGATCTCAAACGGCAATTGCAACAAGAATTCATGGATAAT